>JAVHRE010000235.1:0-15937 GCA_036171495.1 Bacteroidales bacterium | reverse complement strand
ATTTATTGTTTAAAAAAGTTCTACGTTCATTGTTTCATTGTTATTATTGTTTCATTGTTATTTAACCAAGTGGCTTAACAATTTAGCAATGAAGCAATTATTTCAATTTATTTCTATTTATTTCAATGTATTTCTCATAATTGCATTTTAAGAAAAGATTCTTCGCTATCCCTTCGACATTTCGATAAACTCAATGCATCGCTTCGCTCAGGGCAGGCACTCAGAATGACAACAATGTTTTTCTGTTTTTACAAATTATTTCTATTTATTTCAATCAATTTCTGTTTTTATTGTTTATTGTTTATCGTTTTTGGTTCAATGTTGAGTGTTAATTGTTTGCTAAAATAATGATTAGTATTTTATTGAACATAGAACAACGAACATAAAACTTTTTTAAACTTTTTATTTATTTTCATTAATTTCCTTTTTTTGCTATAATTATTGCCGATATCATTGCTGCAAGTAGCAACACGCTAATAACTTCAAAAGGTAGTGCATAGCCTAAATGACCAGTATTCATAAGATGCATACCTATTTGTTTCATATTTACTTCGAGTGCAGGTTGAGTTGTTGGAGTAAAGGGGAATTTCAAAATTGACCATATAGCAACTCCACATCCTGCAAGCCCGGTAATACTACCCACTAAAACATTTGCTATTGCAGGTTGTTCAAATTTGTGGCTAATATGACTAGTAAGTAAAATCGAGAAAATTATTAATACTACTATACCGCCGGCATATAAAGTTAATTGTACTGCAGCCATAAATTCGTAGTTAAGCATAAAATACAAACCGGATGTTGCTATTAAAACTGTAAGCAGATATACTGCAGCTCTTAATATCCTTCTGCTTGTAATTGACAACACAGAAAATATCAGGATTAATCCCGATAACAAAAAGAACATTATTTGATTTAGTTCCATTTATTTTTTAATTTTACTTTTTATTATCATTATGTTATTAAGTTAATAAGTTATTAAGTTATTTGTTATTTCAAAGTATTTCTATTTTATTTCTATTTTTAACTTCTAACTTATTTTTTTACTTTACTTCAGTTTCTTTTTTAGTTTCTTTTCTTATTGATGAACCGGATTGATTAAGCACTTTTGTAAGTTTGTGCCTGTCAAAAACTGCATGCTCAAAATCTTGCCCCCATGCTAACGAATCTGATGGACAAGTTTTAATACATAGCCCACAGAAGGTACACATAGATAAATGATAAATATGTTTATCAATTATTCTTTCCGATTTTCCTTCAGCAGTTGTAATTTTATTAGAAATAATTTCGATTGAGCCATTTGGACAGTTAATTTCACAAATTCCACAACCTGTACAAGAGTGCTGATTGTTAGAATCGTGTAGCATAATAACCTCACCTTTAAAACGTTCAAACATTTCTAATTTTTTGCGGTTTTCGGGATATTTTTGAGTAACAATTTTTCCAGGGTGGATAAAATAATATCCTGTAACACGCATTCCACCCCAAAGAGATTTTAATGCTCCAAAAATATCTCCAAAATACTTAAATATGTTCATACATTGTTTATATTAAACTCATTTTATGTAAATAAATTCCAAAACCCAAATACCAAGTCCAAAGCCCCAAGCATGCACTGGGCGTAGTCGAAGTGTGTCAAGAACCAAGTACCAAGAACCAAGTTTTTCCATTGGAGTATGGAATTTGAAATTTGGAACTTGGAATTTCAAATTTGGGATTTGGAGCTTGTAATTTGAGATTTGGTATTTTAGACTTTGCATAATATCCATTATTTTATGTACCAACCCATTAAAACTATAAAAGCAATTAACACTATATTCATTAGGTTTAAGGGTAATAAATATTTCCATTCTAAAGTAAGTAATTGGTCTATTCGCAATCGTGGGAAAGTCCATTTAAACCACATTATTATTAATATAATGAAAATAGTTTTACCAAAAAACCAAATAAGCGGTGGAATATAATCCATTATATTATTCATTCCTACCCAACCCTGAATATGAAATGGCATCCAACCACCTAAAAATACTGTAGCTGCAATAGCTGCCACAATAAACATATTCATATATTCGGCTAAGAAAAAGAATGCGAATTTAATTCCCGAATATTCTGTATGGAAACCGGCGGTAAGTTCCGATTCGGCTTCGGCTAAATCGAAAGGTCCGCGGTTTGTTTCGGCTGTGCTGGCAACTAAAAATATTAAAAATGCAATTATAGCAGGAATGTGTCCTTTTATAATCCACCAACCGTTTGCCTGACTTTCAACAATTCCGCTTAATTGCATTGTTCCCGAAAAAACGACAACCGACAATAAAGCTAATCCAACCGATAATTCATAAGAAACAACCTGTGCACCACTTCTTATTGCTCCAATTAAACTGTATTTGCTATTACTTGACCATCCCGAAAGTAAAATACCAATTACGCCAAGCGAAGAAACTGCAAACAAATAAAATAGACCTATGTTTAAATCAATTGCATGTAATCCTTTAGCAAATGGAAGTGCAGCTATTGCCATAAACGATGCAATAATTACAATAAATGGTGCAAGGTTAAACAGAAACTTATCGGCATGTTTAATTTCGATAAGTTCCTTCATTAATAACTTTATAAGATCAGCAATGGTTTGAAACATGCCTATTGGTCCAACTCTATTTGGTCCCAAACGATTTTGTATTAATGCACAAACTTTTCGTTCGGCTAATACCAGATACAAACCAATAACCGCATAAGCAGCAATGAAAACTATACCAATTATAACAAGTTCAACTAAGGTTGCCCAACCTGACGACATAATGCTGTTTAAAGCATTGTCAATCCATTTGGTAAATGATGTAAAATCGTAAATGCTAAAATTCATATTTTAAATTGTTCAAAAAGTTCAAAAATGTTCACCGTTCTACGTTCATCGTTTCATTCCCCTACCCTCCTTCGACAAGCTCAGGACAGGCTCTTCGCTTACACACAAGCTAACGCACAAGGGGGACAAAAAGTTAATCGTTCATCGTTTACTTATTTCTGTTTTTACAAATTATTTCTATTTATTTCTATCTATTTCTATTTCAATGTTTTTTATTCGTTATTTGTTTTACGTTTATTGTTATTTGTTAAATTCTATCTGTCAATATCAGGAATTACTAAATCTAACGAACCACTAATTGCAACTAAATCGGCAATTTTATTTCCCGAAGCTATTTTATTTATAATAAATAAGTTCGAGAAATTAGGGGTTCTGAATTTCATTCTGAAAGGTGTTTTATTGCCATCGCTAATAATATAAACACCTAATTCGCCGCGTGCTGTTTCAACTCTTTGATAAAATTCACCTGCAGGCAACTTAATAATTGCTTTCATTTTAGCTGTATAATTTCCTTCGGGAATGTTATCAACTAATTGTTCAAGAATATTCATAGATTCCCACATTTCATCAATACGAACTTTGTAACGTGCAAAAGTATCGCCTTCGTTATAAAGAATTTCTTTAAAATCTACTTTTGAATATGCACTGTAAGGATGATGTTTGCGTACATCGCACGAAAAACCCGAACCGCGACCCGAAGGACCTGTAACTCCATAAGAAATAGCATCGGCTTTAGACATTATTCCCATACCTATTGAACGTTGTTGGAATATTATATTTTCGGTAAGCAATTGGTCGTATTCGGGAAGTATTTTGCGGAAATATTTTATAAAATCTTTTATCCTTTGTTGAAAATTAGGATGAATATCGTTCATTAAACCACCGGGGCAAATATAACTGTGTAATAATCGTGAGCCAAAAGATTCTTCAAAAATATCAAGAATTTTTTCGCGGTCGCGTAATCCATAAAAAAATGTAGTTAATGCTCCTAAATCCATTCCAAAAGCACACCACCAAAGTTGATGCGAAGCAAGACGATTAAGTTCTGAAAGAATTGTCCTGATATATTTAACTCTTTCCGGTACTTCAACTTCTGTTGCGTTTTCAACAGCAAGACAAACTGCTTCGTTGTTCATGTGAGCCGATAAATAGTCGAACCTGTCTGTTAAATGAATAATTTGCGGATAGGTATCTTTTTCGCACATTTTTTCGATACCTCTGTGAATGTATCCGCAATGTGGAATAATATATTCTACTATTTCGCCTTTAAGGCAAAGTTCGAAACGAAGTACACCATGAGTAGATGGGTGTTGAGGACCCATATTAATAATGTAATCGTCGCTATTTTTAATTATTATATCTTGAAATACATCTTCCATAATTCAATCTATTAGCGTTCGATGATGTTTAATTCGTCTTTAAAATCTTTTCTTAACGGATAACCAACCCAATCTTCGGGTAAAAACAAACGGCGCAAATCGGGATGATTATTAAATTTTATTCCAAATAAATCAAACACTTCGCGTTCAAACCATTCTGCTGTTCTCCAAATTCCACAAACAGTATCGAAATTAGGATTTTCGCGATCGTCTGTTTTTACTTTTAAAACTAATTCGTGTTTAAGAGTTGTGCTTTCGAGATGATACACTACTGCAAATTGTTTTACATAATCAACTCCAGATAAACAAAACAAATAATCAAAATCAGTTTCGGGAGTTTCTTTTAACAATTTGGCTAACTTATGTAATGATTCGGCAGGAACCAGAACTTCGAGATATTGTTTATTCTCAGGAAATTCAACCCCGCTTATCCATCCGCTTATAACAGATTTTAACTCTTCGTTGCTCATCTTTTTTATTTCTGATTGATTTATTTCAATTTATTTATACCTATTTCTATTTATTTCAGCTTAATGAACTTTTCACTTTCAACTTTTAACTTTTTAATGCTTTCAGTTTTAATTTTACGCTGCAATTGCATAACACCATATAAAAGTGCTTCGGGACGAGGAGGACAACCGGGTATATAAACATCAACAGGAATTATATGGTCAACTCCGCGTATTACAGAGTATGAATTATAAAAAAACGGACCGCCGGAAACTGCACAAGCGCCCATTGCTATAACATATTTGGGATCAGCCATTTGGTCGTACAATCTTTTTAATACCGGAGCCATTTTATGAACAATTGTACCTGCCACAACAATAACATCGGCTTGGCGAGGACTTGCTCTGTAAACTTCGATACCAAAACGAGCAAAATCATGCCGAGCAGCACCTGCTGCCATCATTTCAATTCCACAGCAACTTGTTGCAAAAGTAAGAGGCCAAACAGAATTTGAACGTCCCCAATCAATTATATTATCTACTGTTGTTAAAAATATATTTCCTTCCGACTTTTCAAAGATTTCCAAAGATTCGTTGTCTTTAAAATCTTCATATTTCATTGATTTTATTTTTACACCCATTTCAAAGCTCCTTTCTTCCATGCATATAAAAGTCCCAAAACTAAAATAAAGAAAAATATAATTATTTCTACAAAAGCAGTAATTCCTAAATCGCGCATTACCACACCCCATGGAAAAATAAATACAGTTTCCACATCAAACACAAGGTAAATAATTGCAAATAAATAATAACCTACATTAAATTGAATCCATGCAGTTGATTTAACAGGAATTCCACATTCATAAGGTTCCGATTTTGCTGCATTTGTTGATTTTGGAGCTACAAACATTGAAAAAACAACAGCACCTCCAACTAAAATTACTCCAAGTAAAAAGAACAGAATTAAATATTCACTATTCATATTAAAGTTTATTTTTAGTAATATTTTTAAAAAGGCGAAAGTAAAAATTTTTTAAATAAGTAATATCAATTATACATGTTATATAACACTTTATGATATTAAATAAAAAAAGAGCCAAAATAAAGGCTCTTTTTAATTTAATTACTTGTGTTTATGCAGGGTGAATTGCCTCAACCGGGCAAACATCTGCACAAGCACCACAATCGGTGCAAGTTGCTGCATCAATTTTATAAATATCACCTTCTGAAATTGATCCTGATGGACATTCGTCGAGACAAGTACCACAAGCGGTACAATCTGAATTAATAATATATGCCATTTCTTTTAATTTTTAAAGATTATTGGGTGCAAAGATATTTGTCTATTTTTAATATTAAAATGATTTTTGATATAAATTTTGATTTTTAATTTTAAAAAATAATAAATTACAGCATATCTGATACATATAAATATAATTTAAAATTAAACTAATTAGTGTTTGTCCATAATGTCCGATTTCTGCATTTCGGCAAGCTCAATACAGGCTGTTTCTCGTTTTTAAAATCAGTCATTCCGCTTAAGCGGAACTCCTGATTCTTAAAAACTTCGAATGCCCCCGCAAAAGCGGGGCAAGCTGTGAAATCACTTCGCTAAGTTCTGTATCAAACACTGACTTTGTGAACAAACACTAATTAGAGTTTGTCCGCAATATCAACATTTGCTTAATTTGTTTGTAGCTTTCTGTTTGAAGTTTTTTATTAAACAATAAACTAAAAATCGTAAACTTTTTTAATTTTAACTTTCTCTTTTAATAACCATAGCATTTGTAACTCCACCGCCACCACAAATACTTGCAACACAAAAAGTTTTATCGAGTCGTTTTAATGCATAATAACCGGTAACTAAAATTCGTGCTCCGCTTATTCCGGTTGGATGTCCTAATGCAATTGCACCTCCATTTACATTAAGTTTATTCATATCAAATTTTAGAACTTTTTGATTAGACAAAACCTGAACAGCAAAGGCTTCGTTAATTTCAATTAAGTCCATATCGTTTAAAGTCATTCCTGCCTTTTTTAATGCTTCGGGAATTGCATAAGCAGGACCTTCGCCCATAGTAGAAGGTTCTACTGCCAATTGAGCATACGATACTATCGAAAATAATGGTTTTACTCCCAATTCGTTTGCTTTTTTACGTGATGTTACAATTAATGCTGTTGCACCATCGCTTAATCCACACGAATTACCTGCCGAAACAGTTCCACCTTTGCGAAATGCTGCTGGAATTTTTGCCATCTTTTCTATATTAGCGTCATATCTAATGGTTTCATCTTTATCAAAAACTATTTCGGGTGAACGTTTTGTTGCAGGAATTTTTACAGAAACAATTTCATTATTACACCATCCGTTTTTTTGAGCTGCTGCCGCTTTTAAATGACTTTGAACAGCAAATTCGTCTTGTTCTTCACGTGAAATTTTATATTTATCATAAAGATTTTCGGCTGTTTCGCCCATGCCTTGCCCAATTAGCGGGTCAATACTATCACTCCAGCCATCTTCAATTATTTTGTTTCCCATTTTAAAACCTTCCCATCTTACACCTTTTAATAAATATGGTATAGAACTCATATTATCGAAGCCACCTGTAACAATAATTTCTGCTTCGCCCAAACGAATTTCCTGCGATGCTATCGCTACTGAACGCATTCCTGAAGGACAAGCCATGTTTAAAGTAACAACAGGCACTGAAGATGGAACTCCTCCTCTTACTGACGCAGTACGTGCAGGGTTAGGTCCGTTACCAGCTTGACGACAACTTCCAAGAATTACATCATCAATTTGATTTGGATTAATTTTAGCTCTTTCAATAGCGGCTTTAATTGCAACACCACCTAAATCAAATGATGGAACATCTTTTAATGTACCACCAAATTTTCCCATTGCTGTTCGGCATGCGGAAATTATAACAATGTCATTTAAATTCATTTGTAAAATATTTATTGTGTTATTTGTTAAACTATATTTATTTTTATCTCTTGTCCATATTTAATTATTTCATTTACGATTGGATTTGATAATTCAAAGTCTCTTTCTCTAAATGGATGAGGCTCAATACGACTATCAATTTTACGGCGAAGTCTCATTAATTCCAATTGTATATCCATTATATTATTATAGTCTTTAAATATCACAGCTATATCAATGTCGCTATCATTGTTGAAGCTACCCTTTGCATAAGAGCCAAAAAGAATAATTTTAATATAATCATATTTCTGTTTGACTAAATCAGCGTACTTATATGCAATATTTAAAGCATCTGCTTTATCCATGTTCTAATAATTTTAATTTTTTCTATCCACTCTTTTGTAAAATCAGATGTACACAATAAGTAAAACTCTCTTTTATAATCATCATATCTGGCATTGAGGTTAAACGAGGTTATTTTATCAAGCCAGTCAGATTGTTCATCTGTCAACTCAAGTTCACTAAGTTCAGCTAATCTGTATAAGTTATGAAGAAAAGGCGCATGCTTTTTATATTTGTTAACATAAATGGCTTTAAGTAATTTTTCTATTGATATATGTCCTAAAAATAGCGACCAGCTATATGATTTTGAATCATATAGACTTAACATTGTTTGAAAGTCTTCTTCAGAAGTTTCAATCCAATGCTTGACTAATTTGTCGAAATTAATATTCGTATCTTCGTTACTCACTTCAATAATTTTAGTCCATTGTTCAATTTTTTAATAGCTGATAATCAGAGTAATCAATGTGTACAAATTCTTATATATACTGTCCACCATCCACTTTAATTACTTCTCCGGTTATATGTCGTGCAAGTTCGGAGCTTAAAAATGCGACCACATTTGCGACTTCTTCAGGTTGCCCAATTCTGCCTATGATAATATCAGCCATTGCCTGTGTTTTTACTGTTTCGTCAGCATTTTTCATCATATCTGTTTCAATTAAACCGGGAGCTATTGCATTAACATTAACTGAATATTTACCCAATTCTTTTGCTATAGTTTTTGTTAATCCAATAATACCTGCCTTTGAAGAAGCATAATTTGCCTGTCCGAATTTTCCTCTCAATCCATTTATTGATGTAACATTAATAATTTTTCCGGATTTCTGTTCCCTCATAATCGGAGCAACTGCTCTTATATAATTAAAGTATCCTTTTAAATTAATATTAATTACACTATCCCATTGTTCTTCGGTCATTTTCCAAATTACGCCGTCTTTATTTATTCCTGCGTTATTAACAAGAATATCAATCCCGCCAAATTCTTTAACAACAGTTTCAACCATTTTACCGGCATCAGCAAAATTTGAAATATCGGCTTGAACCAATAAAGCTTTTCTTCCAAGACTTTCAATTTTTCTGATAACTCCTTCGGCTTCTTCTTTATGTTTACGATAATTAATGGCAACATTTGCACCACATTCGGCTAATTTAACTGCAATTGCAGCACCAATACCAACACTTCCACCGGTAACAATTGCAGATTTACCATCAAGGTTCATTGTGATTTTAAAATTATTGTTTTGTTCCATATTATTTATTTTTGTTTTCCAATTAATTTCTATTTTCTATTTCAATAGAGTTTATACCGAATAAGGTATTTCGGTTTTTATAAAAAGTTAAAGTCAATAAAATTAATAGTTTTAAAACATCAAAAAAGTATAAAATTCAACTGTTTCTTATTCGGTATAAACTCTAATGTATTTCTATTTATTTCAATTTATTTCTCATAATTGCATTTTAAGAAAAGATGTTTCGCTAATCACTCAACATGACAAAAAGGTATTTCTATTTATTTCTTTTTTAAGGCAAATGTATTATTATTCTGATTAATTAATTATTTATTATTTTTTTTGATTTTTGAATAGCTTCTAAAACCCTTTGCGGTGTTATCGGAAGTTCAAAAATTCTTACCCCAATAGCATCGGCAATAGCATTTGCCAAAGCCCCTAAAATTGGAAGTGTAGCTCCTTCGCCTACTTCTTTTGCACCATAAGGTCCATTTGGTTCAAAGCTATCAACAACGCATGTGCTTATTGTTGGCATATCGGCTGAAGTTGCTATAAGATAATTATGAAAATCGGCATTTACCATTTTCCCGCTTTTATCGAAAACTTCATTTTCAAATAACACTTCACTCATTCCCATAACAACCGAACCTTCTGCCTGTCCTTCTACTGAAAGAGGATTAACAGCAGTACCGCAATCGTGTGCATCCCAGAAATTAAGAACTTTCACTTTACCTGTTTCCATGTCCACATCAACTTCGCAAACAGTTGCTGAGAAAGAATAAGCCGGTGAAGTACCTACGGCAGCGCCTTTATAAGTTCCGCCTAATCCTTTTGGTGGCGAATAATGTCCACGACCAGTTAATGGTCCACGTTTAGAGAAGAAATTAAAAGCCGCATCTTCCCATTTTATAAAGTTGGAAGGATTGGAAATTTCAAATATTTTATTATCTCTTGCATCAAGTTTTTCTGCATCAATTTTCATAATTTCTGAAGCTGAAGAAAGAACTTGTTTTTTAATGTCTTCGCCAGCCATTTTTGATGCGTTACCACCCATTAAAGTTACACGACTTGAGTACGCACCAAAACCAATTGGCGTAATATCGCTGTCGGAAGAAATTACAGAAATACGGTCAAAAGAAATTCCCATCCCTTCGCAAGCGGTCATTGCCAAAGCGGTATCGGAACCCTGACCAATATCAGCATCACCAATAAATAAAACAGCTTTCGAACCATCCTCTTCTATTTTAATTATTGCACTTGAATGAGGAAAATTAGAACGATAAATTGGGTACCCTGCACCTGACACAAATCCTCCACAACCGATACCAATTCCACGTCCACGTGGTAACTTGCCTTTCTTTTTATCCCAATCAGATTTTTTTCTAACATCTTCCAAGCAAGCAGTAAATTCGCATGAATGTATATCAAGGTCGTTACAGGTATGATATTCTGGAGTCATTGCATTTTTTAAGCGAATGTCAATTTGGTCCATACCTATATCATCGGCGAGCATTGATAAAAGCGACTCAAAAGCAAAACGAGGATGGGGACAACCATGTCCACGAAAGGCTCCGCATGGAGGTAGATTTGTGTTTACGCGAAACCCATCGTATTTGTAATTATCAAATTTGTATAATGTTGCTAACATTGAACCCGCATAATAAGTAGATACTATTCCAAAACTGGAATAAGCACCCCCTTCAAGTACAGCTTTTTGTTTAACTGCGGTTATTGTACCATCTTTTTTAACACCAATTTTAAGGTCAATATATTGTTTATGACGACCACGTCCATATAAATACATTTCTTCGCGTGTAAACCTCATTTTTACTGGCTGTCCGGTTGCTTTTGCAAGAAATATTGACATTATTTCAATAGTATTTGTGGCAGCTTTTGAGCCAAAACCACCGCCACAGTTTGTCATTATAACACGTATATTGCCTAATGGAAGATTTAAAATTCTGGAAAGTTGGTTGTGAACATAATGCACAACTTGAGTTGATGTGTATAATGTTACTCTTCCATGACGGTCCCACTCTGCAATAGCAACATGTGGTTCCATTGGATTTTGATATGTTCTGTTTCCAACAAATCGTTCTTCACGAATATAATCAGCTTCGGTAAAACCTTTTTCGATATCACCAAAATGATGGTCAACGTGAGTGTTAATATTATTTGGATATTTATCTTCGAAAAGTCTTGGTGCACCCTCTTTCATTGCTTCCATCGGGTCAAAAACAGCAGGCAATTCTTCGTAATTAACTTTTATAAGTTTCATTGCCTTATAGCAAGTTTCTTCATCAACAGCAGCTATTGCAGCTACCACATCACCAACAAACCGAACTTTGCCTTTAGCAAGAATATATTCGTCGTAACGTGCAGGAGAAGTTCCCCAAGTTGCATCAGGCACATCGGCTCCTGTTAAAATAGACTTAACTCCTGAAAATTTTAATGCTTCAGAAGTATCAATTGATAATATTTTTGCATGAGCAACAGGACTTAATAACAATTTACCATAAAGCATATTTGGTAAAGAAATATCATCAGTAAACTGAGCCCTGCCAGTAGATTTATCGGGTGCATCAAGTTTTGGCAATCGTTTTCCAACAACTGATAAATTTATTGCCGATTTTTGCGGCTGAAATTCTAATTTTTTTGGTTCTTTCCCCTGCAAATATTCTTTAGCTGTTTCAACTGCCTCTACAATTTTGGTATATCCTGTACAACGGCAAAGATTACCACTTAGGGCATATTTTATTTCTTCTTCAGTTGGATTTGGATTTTCGTCGAGCAATGCTTTAGTTCTCATTATCATACCCGGAGTGCAATAACCACATTGAATAGCTCCTTTTTCGACAAATGCCTGTTGCAGTGGATGAAGTTTTTCTCCATCAGAAAGACCTTCAATAGTTAAAACTTTCTTTCCATCGGCTTCAAGAGCAAGTACAATACATGAATTAACTGCTTTTCCATTAAGAATTACAGTACATGCTCCGCAATCGCCCATATCGCAACCACGCTTGGTTCCTGTGAGTTTCAACTCTTCACGCAAAAGTTCCAATAAAGTTGTTCCGGGTTTAATGGCTAATTCGTAATCGTTGTTATTAACATTGAGCTTTATAATCTGTTTCATCTTATTTACATGATTTTATTGAATATTTTTAATAGCATTGAGAACGGTTCTTTGAGTAAGAGCTTTCAAAACATCACGTCTGTATTGTGCTCCTCCACGAATATCATCAATAGGAATTGAATCGTTTGAAGCCGATTCTCCTATTTTTTCGAGTTTATTGGAACCTTTTTTCAAATCAGAAAGCATTGAACCATTTAATAATTCAGTTGCATTTATACTTATCCTGGGAGTTGGAGCAACCGCACCAATTACAACACAACTGTCAGATATTGCATTATTTTCAACAGTAACATTTACAGCTACCGAAACAACCGAAATTGACATAGCTTCGCGAAGTCCAAATTTTTCGTAATAAACTCCCGTTCCTTTTACAGGTTTTGGAACTAAAATTTTAGTAACAACTTCACCCGCTTTGATTGTAGTTTTTTTATTAAAAACAAAAAACTCTTTCAACGGAATAGTTCTGGCTCCAGCTTTCCCAACAATTTCCAAACTTGCATTATAAGCAAGAAGAACCGGGGCTGTATCGCAGCATGAAGCTGCAGTACAAATATTTCCACCAATAGTAGCCATATTTCTTACTTGTTCCGAGCCAATTTTAGAACATGCCTGCGAAAGGCAAGGAAGAAACTGGCAGATAATCTTTGATTTTATTATTTCATTATGTGTTATTGCTGTGCCAATATATACATTATTTTTATCTTCGGTAATAAATTTTAACTCTTTAACATCGGAAAGAGAAACCAAATCGGAATGTTGACGAATACCTTTTTTTATTTCGACAAGAAGGTCGGTTCCGCCGGCAAGAATAGCAGCGTTATTGCTTGAATTAAGGATTTCAATTGCTTCTGCTACACTTTTGGGACGATGATAACTACAATCTGATATATACATTATTTATTGTTTAAAAAAGTTCATTGTTCTATGTTTTAAAAAGTTCATTGTTGTTGTCATACATGGTTAAACAATTGTAGATTATTTTTTATTTTTTTCTTTAATAATTTTAGCCACAATGCTTATTGCAATTTCATCGGCAGTTTCAGCATTTATATCAATACCTATTGGCATATCAACTTTTTCGAGTTCTTTGGCAGTTGCAATATTTTCTGAAATAAACATTTCTTTTGTGCGTGCTACTTTAGTTTTGCTGCCAATCATTCCGAGGTAATAATGCGGTTGTTTCATACAAAATGCGAGAATTTCGCGGTCAATAGAATGGTCATAAGTTGCAATAACAATCATTGTATAATTATCATACTGCAAAGTTGGTAAAATTTGTGTAAAAGGTGCAACAATTTTTTTGTAACCACTAAAATCCCAGTCATTAAATATTTCGTCCCGACTGTCAATTACAGATATTTCCAAATCAAGAGCAAGTGCATGTTTAACAATAGCTTTACCAACATGTCCTGCACCAAATAAAAACATTTTTCTCTTTTGCATAATTGGTTCAATAAATATTTCGAGTGAACCACCACAGCACATTTCGTGTTGCGATTTAAGTTCATGTATAAAAAGTTTGGGTTGTTCCGATTTTATTACTTCAAGTGCATCAGTTATTGTAATTTTTTCGAGATGCCCACCGCCAATGGTATTGTAAATACTTCCATCTTCAAATACGAGCATTTTTGCACCCGACTTTAAAGGTGTTGAGCCTTTTGTTGAAACAATGGTGCACAATGCAGCTTTTTTATCTGTTTTTAAGATTTCTACTATTTTATTGTATATATCGTTCATTGGTTTATTGTAGATTAAAAACAGAATCGTATTCGGCTTTAGTATTAATGTTTATAAGAATTTCACTTTTAGGAATTGCTAATTTGAAAGTTTCAAATTTCTTTAAAATTTCTTTAAAATTATTATTATTTTGCGAAATGTTTTTGATTTTATCAATTATCTTTTTTGGCAATAAAATTGGATGCCCACCTTTATTATTAAAACACGGAATAATACAAGCATCGGGTAAATTTTCAGAAAAAATATAGGTTAATATATCTTTAGTAATAAACGGATTATCAACATTATGAATAAAACAGAAATCGCTATCTTGAATATTTTTTAATCCTAATTTTACAGAGTAAAATCGCCCATATTCTAATTTGTCATTTATAACAAAAGTTACATTTGTGTGTTTTTTAAATTTATTTATTGATTCTTTGTTTGTAACAACAACAATATTTTTGCAGCCAAACGATTGATATTCGGTTATTGTTTTTTCGATAAAAGTTTGCGATTTGTTAAATAATAAAAATGGTTTAGGAGTTTTCATTCTTTGCGATAAACCCGCAGCAAGAATTATAACACTTACATTTTTATTGTTTTTAATAGTCATGCAAAAAAATTGTCAATGAATTACATACATTGGCTTATGCACAAAGGTAATAATAAATTCAGAAAATAAAATGTTGATTTATAAATTAAATAAGCCCTTTTCGATTTTAAGGGTTACTCGTTTATTATTTGTATCAAAATCAATAATTAAAAGCTCATTAAAAGGGATTAATATTTCTTTGCTACTATACTCAACACAAATCAAAAAATTACCGGGGATGTCCATGAAGTCGGTTATTTTTCCAACTTTTTTATCGTCTTGATTAATGACAGTAAAACCAATTAAATCGGAATTCGAAAAATTATATTTATTTTTTTGTTTTTTGATGCCTTCAATATAAACTTTACAATCAATAAATTTCAAAGCTTTATTTTTATCATTTAAATCGGTAATTTTTACAATTATAGTTTGGTTAGAAGCAATTGTGTATTCTTCAATAAAAAACGGGACCAATAATCCATCTATTTCGATGAATATTGCTCCCGTTAAATTATAATTTTCTGAAATTTCGAATACTGTTTTTAACAGAAGTTCGCCTTTAACACCGTGTGTTTTAAGTAAAATGCCGAACTCACAGCATTTATTCCGGAACATAAAAATTAAGCTTCGGGCTTACTTTCAGTAGTAGTAGCTTCAGCAGTAGGAACTTCAGTAGTTTTTTCTTCAACTACATCAGTTACTTCGGTTTTTGCTTCTTCAGTAACTTTAGTTGCTTCTTCGGTAACTTTAGCAGCTTCCTGAGCTTCTTTTTCTTTAGCTGTAGCTTGTGCTAATTTTTTTGCAATTTGCTCGGCTCTTGCATCTTTTACTTTAACTTCAGCTTCTAAGCGTGCTTTAAGATCTGAAACAGATTCTTTACTTAATTTGTTTTTCTTTTCCTGAATTTTTTTCAGTTTTTGTTCTTTCCATTCGTTAAAACGTGTTTCGGCAACTGTCTCGTCAAAGGCACCTTTTTTAACACCTTCGAGAAGATGTTTTTTCATGTAAACGCCTGTATAAGACAGAATTGCACGGCATGTGTTTGTAGGAACAGCGCCGTTGTTTAACCAATGCAATGCTTTTTCGAAATCAACTTCAATAGTTGCAGGGTTTGTAATAGGGTTATAGGTGCCAATTTGCTCGATGTACTTGCCATCTCGTGGCGCCCGCACATCCGCAATCACTATGTGATATAGCGGATTTTTTTTCTTTCCATGTCTTGCTAATCTGATTTTTGCTGGCATAAATAAATTATTAATTTTTAAAAAATGAACTGCAAAGATACGAAATATTTTAAAATAAAATTTT
>JAVHRE010000234.1:0-3314 GCA_036171495.1 Bacteroidales bacterium | reverse complement strand
AATAACTTAATAACAAATAACTTAATAAACTCCAAACCCGAAACTATAAAGTCAAACTCAAAATATTAATTTAATAATTTATTTTCGTGTAAATTTGTATTTTTGTAAAATTTGTTCATTTAATTTGGGAGTAAAAGTAAGAATTTTTCATTTATATAAACGCTGATGAAGGGCAAGAAAATAATTATAGTTGAAGACGATAAACTGCTTCTTACTGTGTATTCGTTATTTGTTGAAGAATTAGGGTATGAACTTTTAGGAGCATATACCGATGCCAATAAGGCAATTGAACAATGCAGCATTACCCGCCCCGATGTTGTTTTAATGGATATTAATTTACCGGGAAGCATGGATGGAATTACTGCAGCCGATAAGATTTATTACGAGTTTGATGTTCCGATTATTTATATTTCGAGCTATACCGATGAAACAACTGTTAGCAGAGCTTTAAAATCAACGTCTTATGGCTATTTAGTAAAACCTATTGAAAAAATTTCGCTCGGAATTACTATAGATTTAGTTTACTCGAAACACAAAAACGACCATCAATCGCGAATTAGTGAAATTATTATTGAACATATAAATGATGCAATTATCACTGTATCATTAAATGGAAATGTTACTTTTTGTAATAAAGGAGCCGAAAAAATATTTGAAACTGAAAAAAATCAAATAATAACTCATTTATTTTCATCACTTTTTTTACCTATTGAAAACGATTTTATTCAGGAAAATGTGATAGAAAAAACTCTGTCAGAAGGCAAATACGAGACTGAACTTAAATTTCAATCAAAAAAAGGTGAAACTAAATATGTGTATTTGTCGTTATCTGTTTTAAATGACGAAATTGATGAAGTATATGGATTAGTTTGTTACTGTAAAGATATTACTAACAAAAGAATTATTGAAGAATCTTTAAAAATACATATAGCAAATTTAAAAGCAATTTTTAATGGTGCTACCGAAGCTATTTATATTGTAAGCAGAGATTTATTACTTATCGAACAAAACAAGTTAGCCAATCAGTATCAGCAAAAAATATTTAGAACAAATTATAAATCAGGTGCTCCAATTTTTGAAGTATTTAATTATTTGTCGAAAGAAGATTTAGAAAACTTAATAAAAACATCATTGGAAGGGGTTTCGCATTTTATCGAACGTTCAGCTACAATTGGCAAAGTACAACGATTTTTTAAAATAACAATCTACCCAATAATTTATGACGAAAATTGTAAAATTGAAAGATTCTGTATCTCTTTAATAGATATTACCGAAAATAAAAGGATAGAAAGAGACCTTGACGAAACAAAAAATGAGCTAAAACCATTATTCGATAGTAGTATTCAAAAGTTTTATTTGTGCGACCTTGATTATAAAATGGTCGCTTTTAATAAAGCTTCACGCGATGTAATAATGAAAGAGTTTAGCCGTCAACTTAAACGAGGCGACAATGTTCTTGATTTTACACCCGGCGAAGAACGACAAAATCATTTTAAAGAAAAATTTGATGATGCTAAAAAAGGTCATAGCATTACTTATAAAGAAAGTTTTTTAATGCACGAAGATGAATTTTGGAACGAAACTCATCTTGACCCGGTAATGAACAACAGAGGCGAGATATACAGAATATTAATTTGGACATTAGACGTTACCGACAGAGAAAAAAACTTAAATGAACTTCGCAAAACTCAAGAAAGATATGCACTTGTTGCAAAAGGAGGCAACGATGGAATTTGGGACTGGGATATGCTCACCGAAACTGTTTATTTATCACCTCGTTGGAAAGCTTTGTTGGGCTACGAAGATTATGAATTAAAAAATGAGTTTGGCGTGCGCGATGGTTTTATTCACCCCGATGATTCTGAAAGAAGTAAAAAGCATCTTGAAGATTTTATTTCAGGAAAAATTTCTGTTTATGAAAATGAAATTAGATTAAAACATAAAAACGGTAGTTATGTTTGGGTTTTAGAACGTGGCGTATTGCTTCATAATGACGAAGGAAAACCAATACGTTTAGCCGGTTCGATAACCGATATTTCACGTCAAAAAAATACTGAAATACAAATCAGGGATGCTAACAAAATGCTTTTGGAAGAACGTGCAATGTTTATTCAGGGAAGTGTTGTAATTGCCAGAATTAAAGCCGATGATGCAAATAAAATTATTTATATCTCCGAAAATGTAAAAGATTCATTAGGATATAGTGTCGAAGAATTTTATAATGGCAGTATTACCTACGATGCAATTATTCACCCCGACGATAAAAAATACCACGTCGAAGAACGCAACGAAGCACTTAGCAAAAATGCCTCGCACATTGAATTTTCGCCTTACCGGATGATTCGGAAAGATAACACTTACATTTGGGTTAAAGATTTTGCAACAATAATTAGAGATGCACAAAATAACATTACAGAAATTTTAGGTTATTTTATTGACATTACCGAGCAAAAGAAATCGGAAGAGTTCCTTTTAGAAAGCCAGAAAAAATATTTCTCAATGTTTAAAGATGCCAGCGATGCAATGGTTATTGTTGACAATGAAGATAAAATATATGATTGTAACGAAAAGTTAGAAAGTCTGTTTGGATACGCCCGAAATGAATTATTAAGCATGAATATTTTAAAACTAATGCCCGAAATTCAACCAAATGGAGCTTTATCGGTTGCTCAACGAAAAATAAAAATCGAAGAAGCTTATAAAGGAAAGGTAAGCACTTATTATTGGCTATATAAACGGAAAGATGGTATATTGTTCGATGCTGAAGTTAGCCTTACTACTGTTACATTACAAAATAAAAAATATTTACATGCAAGCATAAGAGATATTACAGAACGTAAAACTATTGAAAGAAATTTACGTGAAAGCGAACTAAAAAATAAAGCTTTGTTAGAGGCAATACCCGATTTACTTTTTATTATTGCTCATAATGGCGTTTATAAATATTTTAAACCCGACATTTACCACGAATTAGATGTTCCGGTAGAATCTGTTGTCGGAAAAACATTAGATTTCTTTTTTAAAGACGACATGTTAAAAAAAGTTCGTAATTGTATTAATTTGGCTTTAACAAAAGAAGTAGTGCAAATTATCGAATACGAGTTAAACTCGCCAAAGGGAATGCGTTCGTTTGAAGCAAGAATAAGTAAAATTGATAACGAAAATGTTTTAATGCTTGTGCGAGATAAAATTCATAATTGATTTAAGGGGGCTTCTAAATCCCGCCTAAAGCGGGACGTCATGCTGTCCCGCTTAAGGCCATACGCGTCAAGCTAATAATTGGATATTTGGGCTAAAGCCCTTACAATATTGCT
>JAVHRE010000233.1:0-3316 GCA_036171495.1 Bacteroidales bacterium | reverse complement strand
GGTTTAACCGAGCCAAAGCCATTGCAAAACCTTGAGGGTTTTGATGAGGCTGATATAATCGAAAAAATTGATATAGGCGGAATTTCTTTAATCAGAGCCGCCGCCAAAAATTTTAACGATGTTGCAATAATATCGTGCAAAGAACAATATCAATATTTAATTGAAATTCTTGATAAAAATAAGGGATGTACATCAATTATTGAAAGAAGAAAATTAGCTGCTGAAGCATTTGAAGTAACATCGCACTATGATACTGCTATTTACAATTATTTTGCACATAAAAATAAGGATTCATTTAAGAGCAGTGTTAAAGGTGCTCATACTTTAAGATATGGCGAAAATCCGCATCAAAAGGGTACATTTTATGGTAAATTGAACGAAGTTTTTGAGCAAGTGCATGGTAAAGAAATATCTTATAACAATTTGTTGGATATTGATGCTGCCATAGCATTAATTAATGAATTTAAAGAAACTACTGTTGCTATAATTAAACATAACAATGCCTGCGGTTTAGCATCGCGAAGTTCACTAATTCAAGCATGGAAAGATGCACTTGCAGGCGACCCTGTTTCAGCTTTTGGCGGTATTATCGCAACAAACACTAATGTTGATAAAGAAACTGCAATAGAAATTGACAAATTGTTTTTTGAAGTAATTTTAGCACCATCATATAGTGTTGAAGCATTAGAAATTTTAAAACAAAAAAAGAATAGAATTATTTTAATATCAAAGAACTGTACATTCGCTAATCAAAATTTCAGAACATTACTTAATGGAGTAATAGAGCAAGATAAAGATTTAAAAACCGAAACTCCTTCCGACTTACAATTTGTAACAGAAACCAAACCCAATAAGCAAGAGATTGAAGACCTTTTGTTTGCTAATATAATAGTAAAGCATACTAAAAGCAATGCTATTGTTCTTGCAAAAAACAAACAACTTTTAGCGAGTGGAGCAGGTCAAACTTCAAGAGTTGACGCTTTAAAGCATGCTATTGAAAAAGCAAAGAATTTTGGTTTCGCTCTTAATGGAGCAGTAATGTCGAGTGATGCTTTTTTTCCTTTTGCCGATTCAGTAGAACTCGCATATAATGCAGGAATAAAAGCAGTTATACAACCAGGTGGTTCTATCAGAGATAATGAAACGATAAATTTTTGTAATCAAAATAAAATTTCTATGATTTTTACTGGTATTCGTCATTTTAAACATTAATTTTACCACCGAAAAGCTAACTATATGGGATTATTTTCTTTTTTTAATCAGGAACTTGCAATTGACTTAGGTACAGCCAATACCATCATTACTCATAATGACAAAATAGTTGTTGACGAACCTTCGATTGTTGCAATAGACCGTAACACAGGTAAACTTATTGCCATTGGCGATAAAGCACGTCAAATGCAAGGTAAAACTCACGAAAACATAAAAACAATCAGACCTTTAAGAGATGGCGTAATTGCTGACTTTAATGCAGCCGAGCTAATGATAAGAGGTTTAATAAAAATGATAAACCCACGCCCACGCCTGTTTTCGCCTTCAATGCGAATGGTAATTGCAATACCATCCGGAAGCACAGAAGTTGAAATCAGAGCTGTTCGGGATTCTTCTGAACATGCCGGTGCGCGTGATGTTTTTATGATTTACGAACCAATGGCTGCTGCTCTCGGTATTGGACTTGATGTTGAAGCTCCCGAAGGAAATATGGTAATTGATATTGGTGGTGGGACTACCGAAATTGCAGTAATTTCGTTAAGTGGTATTGTTTGCAATAATTCTATTAGAACCGCCGGCGATGTTTTTACAGCAGATATTATGGAATATATGCGACATCAACATAATATGAGAATTGGCGAACGCACTGCCGAAGATATTAAAATAAATGTTGGTGCTGCACTTTCCGACCTCGAATCACCTCCACCGGATTATAATGTTAAAGGTCCGCATCAAATGACATCATTACCTATTGAAATACCTGTTTCGTATCAGGAAATTGCACATTGTTTAGATAAATCTATTTCAAAAATAGAAGTTGCAATACTTCAAGTGTTAGAGCAAACTCCACCCGAATTATTTAAAGATATAACAAATAATTGCATTTATTTAGCAGGTGGCGGCTCACTTTTACGTGGTTTAGATAAACGATTTACCGAAAAATATAATATTTCTGTTAAGGTTGCAGAAGACCCGCTTCACGCTGTTGCAAGAGGAACCGGAATTGCACTTAAAAATGTCGCTCGTTTTTCATTCTTGATGCGATAGGACTTATGATAATTAATAATTATTAATTAATAATTATTAATTAATAATTGATAATTGGCATGAGAAATTTATTCAAATTTATTATTCGTTATCATGTAACTGTACTATTTATCATTTTAGAATCCATATCTTTTTCTATAACAATCCAAAATAATTTTTACCAACGCTCATCTTTTTTAAATAGCACTGCCGAAATTAGTGGAAATATTTATCGTGTTTATAGTTCAGTTATAGAATATTTTAACATTATACATGAAAATGATAAACTTGCACTCGAAAATACTGCACTTCGCAAATTGCTTAAATCAAATTATATTGATTATAACCCAAAAATACAACACACTAACGATTTATTATATAAGCAAAAGTATGATTATATAAACGCAAAAGTTATTAATAATTCTGTTTTTCGACAAGCAAATTACATTACTTTAAATAAAGGAAAGCATCAAGGAATTAAACCGGATATGGGCGTTATTAATTCTCAAGGAATTGTTGGCATAATAAAAGATGTATCACCTAACTTTTCTATTGTTATTCCTGCTATAAACATTAACGCTCACATAAGTGCAAAAATTAAAAAATCCGATTATTTTGGAACTCTATCATGGAATGGACTCGATTACAGATATGCTTTATTAAATGAAATTCCTTTTCATATTAAAATCGCAAAGGGTGATACGGTTGTTACAAGTGGATATTCTTCAATTTTTCCAGAGGGAATAATGATAGGAGTTATTAAAAATTTTAATTTTAATGAAGGTAATGATTTTTACAATATTGATGTAACATTATCTACTGATTTTATGAATCTTAATCATGTTAATGTTATCTGTAATTTATTAAAAGATGAGCAAAAAGAACTCGAAAATTCAATAAATAAATGATTAGTACAATACCTAAAAATATTATTCTATTTTTGCTCCTTGTGTTTGTTCAGGTTATAATTCTTAACCATATTCAGTTTAGCGGATTTGTTAATCCATATATTTACATATTGTTTGTTCTTTTGCTTCCTTTCGAAACTCCTTCGTGGTTACTTTTAATTTTAGGATTT
>JAVHRE010000232.1:0-3322 GCA_036171495.1 Bacteroidales bacterium | reverse complement strand
AAAATTAGTCATTCCGCTTAGGCGGAACTCCTAATTTTATTAGCCATCGCATGCCCCCGTAAAAACGGGACAGGCTTTGAACTTGAAGTTTTCTTATCAAACACTGAGTTTTCTTTCTGACACTAATTATGTATCAATAATAATTTTCAAAAATAATAATTATTTTTAAACTGCAATGAATTTTTGTGAAAATATTTCTGATTTGAATTCATACCATTTTTCGTAAACAATACATGTAACTACTCATCTGATTATATTATTTAATATCAATTACTTGTGGAATTAAAAAAATAAATTTCAAAATCAAAAAATAATAATAATTTTTCAACTAATTGAATATCAGGATAAAAAAAGTTATCAACAAATTTGTTGGTTATCAACAAAAATAAATGCAACATATTTGTTATTAATGCGAATCAAGGGTTGAAATTTAAAAGTCCCCCTTCCTTTGTCAGGATAAACTCCGGGACAACATATTGGTAGAATTGTTAAATTGCTACATTGCTTCATTGTTAAGCCAATAAATTGCTAAATGGTTAAATAACAATGAAACAATAAAACAATGAAACCAATTCCAATTAAAAAAATCCAACTCTTGATTCGCATTATTAATTTATTATGTTAAAACAACAGGGCTGTTGCTCGTATTTTTTTTGTTAAAAGCTGCCTCTTAAAGCAAAAAAGATATTTCTACCCGGTGCATTTATACCACTTGCAAAAGTTTGGTATTGAGTATCAAAAATATTATCAACTCCTGCCTGCAAAGTAATAAGCTTATGCACTTTATAAGAAACGTGGTAATGTACGGTATATCTGATGTAGTTCTATTTCTGATAATCCGATATAATCAATTTGATTTTTGTAGTTCGATAGTTTGCTTACAGGATCGTTAATACATTCACTTATTAACAGGCACATACTTTCTGTTAAGTTAAATCCAAGATTTTTGTTCCGGCTTATTCCATCGAAAAAGGTATCTAAAAAATAAACCTTGAGTAATTGGTTAATGTTGAAACCTCGTTATTTAGTATTTGTTTATTGTTCATGGTTTTTTGTTTGTAGTTTGTGGTTAAACTTTAAACCCGAAACTATAAACCAAAATTTAGTTATTCCTGAAATTAAATTTTGCACCTATGTATAACGATATGCTATTTGTGCTATTTGTTATTTCCTGTCCTATTATAAAAGACCATCCTTTATATGTGTCGTGTGTATATTTAACAAGGCTATGGTCGTAACCATGTTTATTTATTTCAATTTCAACAGATAACCCTTCGTGAGAAATTTTGAATTCTTTACGATAATATGCTTTAAACCATACATATTCAAGAGCTTTATAACTAACAGAACTTATAAGCTTTTCGGCAGGAATTGCATCAATAAATAACATGTATGAATGTTTACGATATTTAGTCATTAAATCACCACGTGCTTTCTGAGGTAAGTGCAAATAACTAATATAAAATTCTTCGTTTAAATCTGAAATTATACTTTTTAAAGCTATTGGTTTGTACTTTGTTTCGTGTTCAACTAAAACCTTAAAACCAAAACGTAATTTGTTCCAATAACGGAATTTGTTAGCTCTTATTTTCTCGAAATTTTCAGAAATCATATCTATATCCATTCCATAAATGCAAATACCATATAAATCTTCTCGTTTATATATTGAAATAAGATTATACATGAATTTATTTTGTCCAAATTCACTATACTTTTTCTGCCAATATATTGATTGTTCGAACGAAGAATTATTATTTAAAGAAATATTTTTATTGTTAGTGGTGATTGAAACTGGCGAATATTGCAGTTCAGTCGTGCTTATTATATAAAATTGTGCAATACATATTTTTTCAAAAAGTATTAAAATTAATATGCTAAAAAATCGTTTCATTAAAAAAACTAACAAACAATTTTAAAACAATAAAATTAATTAATTTTTAATAAATTAAGCATGACGATTTGTATGGTTTTTAAAAGTACTCTTAATATCAATTCCAAAATTTTGAAATATCTCTCTTTGTTTTTTTGAAACCTACATTAAAGTAATTAATGCAAAAAACTCTTTTTTAAAAGAGTTTTTAAGTGTACCCGGAGCCGGGGTCGAACCGGCACGAGTATGACCTCACTGGTGTTTGAGACCAGCGCGTCTACCAATTCCGCCATCCGGGCATTTATACTCCAAACGGGTTAAAATTATACATTTTACCATTGGTAATCTTAATGTTAGTAATCGGTAATCAGTTTGAAAAACAACCGATTACTGATTACTGAATACAAAATGTAATAATTTATACCATTTTCAGTATATTATAGGGTTGCAAAGGTAAAAAAAATTATTTGTGATAAACATTGTTTTTTGATAAAATAGCTTTTAACATATAATACAAATATTCCGTTTTAATAATTTTTTTACCACTTGCCAAAATTCCTTCCATTGGAATACGTTGAATATTATTTTTATATTCATCGTTTTTTATGCCTGCACATGCAAAAGAAAAATCTAAAATCGGGTTTTCAGAATTAAAAAACTTGTTAAATAATTCTGACGAAACTCCAAAGTCGGTAAATGGAAACGCAAAAAGTTTGTATGGTTGCCCGAATTTGTTTTTTACAAACTCGACCGATTCCTGAGTTTGACGAATTTGCTCGTTTAATTCCAACTCGGAATATTTTGGATGATTAATACTATGAGCACCGAATAAAAATCCTTGTTTAGATAATTCATTTATTTGAACTGATGTTAAATACGGCTTCTTAACTTGTAAAAATTCGTCGAAACTGTAATTGCAAATTTTAGCTGCTTTATCAAACAATTCCCGATTACTAAAATTTATTGAAAGAATTATATTGTACAAATTGTTATTTGCAAATCCATTGTCGGCAAAAAAAACTGATAATAGTTTTATTAATTGGAAATTTTCTTTTAAGTGATTAATGAGCAAACTTGCTTTGTATCGGTAAAATAAATCTTTATTATCAACAAAAGCGGTGTTTAAAAAATTTATAGCAGGAATTCCTTTTTGTTTTAATATTGGTGCAATTATTTCATAAAATTCCGAAAGCCCATCATCAAAAGATAACAGGAAAGAGGGTTTTGTAGGTTGTTGTTTTTTTGTTATTAATTGGAATGCTTTATCGGGCTCAATAATTTTGTAATGTTTTAATAAAAAATCCAAATCGTTTTTAAATTCAGCGATTGAACGGTTTGTATATAAAGAGTTTATGTGTAATTGTGGAACATCTGAAACAGAATGATAAAATGGAAATATTAGTTTTCTATTTGTTATATTTTGTTCAAGTGATGTTGTGCAAATGCTTGATA
>JAVHRE010000231.1:0-3325 GCA_036171495.1 Bacteroidales bacterium | reverse complement strand
AACCTACTAATGAACTTATCAATCCGGTTAGTAAGCTTGTCGAACTAAAAGGAGACAAAATGCCAATTGGTATTCACGATAGAATGAACCCCTTTACAAACCAAATATATCAACTACAAAAAAGCGACACAATTTATTTAATGAGCGATGGATTCGAAGACCAGTTTGGCGGTCCAAATCATAAAAAATTTCTTTCAAAGAACCTAAAAAAATTGCTGATTACCAATTACGATGCAATGAGCTTGTCGAATTGCCATTGGCCAATGGCAGATCAAAAACAAATACTTGAAACCACCATCACAGACTGGATTGGTAACGGTGAACAAATTGACGATATAACCATAATGGGCATAAGAATTTAATAAAGAACATGTTTACAAAAAACACAAATACTAAAATAATATTGTTTTCTTGCATCCACTAAATTGATAGCGAACATGAAGTTCCACCTTACCTTTAAAAACAAATTATTTACAAATGAAAAATAAATTCAAATTAATACTAATTTTTTGTACAAGTATCATCACAATTGAGATAGCTGTTGCACAACAAACAAAAATTGATTCCCTTAATATCCTTATTAAAAAAGATCAGACAGATACCGCTAAAATTAATCATCTAAACGACCTTAGCTGGGAATTGATGTATAACAATCCTGACACTTCTATTATTATTTCAAAAAAAGCTTTATCAATAGCCAAACAACTGAAAAAAACACAAAAAATCAAATCAAAATTTATTGCTAATTCTCTAGGGAACATCGGTGTTTTTTATCACATAAAAGGCGATTATCCAATAGCACTTGATTATTACCTGAAAGCATTAAAAGTAAACGAGGGGCAAAATAATAAAAATGGAATTGCAAGAAATCTCAGCAACATCGGAATTCTATATAAGGATCAGGGTAATTATCAAAACGCTCTAACCTATTACATGAAAGCATTAAAAATTAGTGAAAATTTAAATAACAAAAAAGAAATAGCAAATCAGCTAGGTAATATCGGAAGTGTTTATTATGCTCAAGCATGTATATTAAAAGAAAATACTATTGAACGCGACTCTCTTTTAAATAAGGCTCTAACCCATTATTTTAAAGCATTAAAGATTGATGAGAAATTAAAGAATAAAAGAGACATTGCAGCAGATCTTGGAAATATAGGACTCATTTATGATGATCAAAAAAATTATCAGAGTGCATTAACTTATTATTTTAAATATTTAAAAATTGCCGAAGATATTGGGAATAAAGGGTATCAAGCAATTGCTCTGGGAAACATAGGCTCACTTTATACTGAAACCGGAAAATATTATAGCGCACACACGTATCTTTTCCGCACACTTGCTATTTCTGACAGCATTGGAAATACAACCCTTTCTGAACAAATATATAAATTGATAAGCACTCTTTATGAAAAATCAACATTAACGCTACCTGATAGTATTGGCGGAAAAACATTAAATAAAGAAGAAATGCGCTTGCGTGCATTACATTATTTTAAAAGTTATCTGACCCTGCGTGATTCTATTTTCAGTGAGGAAAATAAAAAGCAACTTGTTAGCAAAGAGCTAACGTATAAGTTTGAAAAAAAAGAAGCAGCTACTCTTGCCGAACACGAAAAACAAGTGGCTGTGACAGCAGCAGAGAATAGGCGGCAACGGCTTTTGTTATGGTTAATCGTAGCAATAGCAATATCCGTTTCAATTATTGCCATTGTGATTTTACACACCTTACGTGTAACAAAAAAACAAAAAAAATTAGTTGATGAAAAAAACATCACACTTAACCAACAGAATGTGGAAATACTTCAACAAAAAGAGGAAATATCTACACAGCGCGACGAAATCGAATCCCAACGAGATTTAGTTACCGAACAAAAAGAACATATTGAATTAATTCATGAAGAGCTTACCGATAGCATTATTTATGCTAAACGTATTCAAAAAGCCGTACTCCCTATGGAGAATTATATAAATGATTTTTTACATGAATATTTTATTTTAAGCAAGCCGAAAGACATTGTAAGCGGTGATTTTTTTTGGATTACAAAAATGAATTCACAGATACTCCTTTGTGTTACAGATTGTACCGGGCATGGCGTACCGGGTGCTTTTATGAGCATGCTTGGGATAACGCTGTTAAATGAAATTGTAAGAAAGGAGGATATTACAAAAGCAAGTGATGTCTTGAATCAACTTAGAAAAAGAATCATTGAATCTCTAAAACAAAAAGGTATTGATAATGAACAAAAAGACGGGATGGATATGGCTTTTTGTGCAATAAATACAGATACTCTTGAAATGCAGTTTGCCGGAGCAAATAACCCTTGCTGGATTATAAGAAATGTTGAATTAGACATTTTAAATGTTGAATTAGAAAAATATTTATCATTCAAAATTCAAAATTCAAAATTTTATGAACTAAAAGGAGACAAAATGCCAATTGGTATTCACGATAGAATGAACCCCTTTACAAACCAAATATATCAACTACAAAAAAGCGACACAATTTATTTAATGAGCGATGGATTCGAAGACCAGTTTGGCGGATCAAATCATAAAAAATTCCTTTCAAAAAATCTAAAAAATTTACTAATTGCTAATTGCCAATTACCAATTGCTGATCAAAAACAAATACTCGAAACAACCATCACAGAATGGATTGGCAACGAAGAACAAATTGATGATATAACCGTGATGGGAATAAAAATTTAATTTTTGTTTTTATTGTTCAATCAACTATTTTCGCAGCAATTGATATTAGATTTATAAATCCTTTTGAAAATTAAGGTTATTACAAAATACACCATTTATAAATGAGGAAAACACTCGAAACCATCGGCAACTGGATTTGTACAATTATCGACTTTTTTTATCCGCTTTTTAAAAAATATATGACTTTGCGATTCTTTCGCTATGGTGTAACCGGGGTATTAAATTTAGTATTCGATTGGGTGCTGTATTTTGTTATTTACACTTTTGTTTTACACCATAAAATGTTAGAGCTTGGATTTGTAACATTAAGTTCTCATATCGCCACCTTAGGAATCAAGTTCCCGATTATTCTGCTTTCAGGATTTTTATTACAAAAATATGTAACATTCTCGTATTCTGATTTACGTGGACATATTCAACTTTTTCGTTATCTAATAGTGTTTCTGGTTAATATAATCATTACTTACATCGGTTTAAAATTGCTGGTGGACGGCTTACACTTTTATCCCACACCATCTAACATGATTGTTTCAATTATTACTGTCTTTATCAGTTATATTTCACAGAAAAAATATACATTTAAAGCACCGGCATCTGTCTAAGTTTGAAAGCC
>JAVHRE010000230.1:0-3327 GCA_036171495.1 Bacteroidales bacterium | reverse complement strand
TTAGGGTCGGGGTAATTGCTTATTACAAATATTTCGACTTTATGGACAAACACTAATTAAAACGATACCAATAGCCCTGCCGATAAGCATGTATCGGGATTTATTTTCTGTTTTCTTTATTAGTGTAAATTAGTGTAATTCGTGGCACCTGTATTTGGCTGCTGAGTAGTAACAAAGATTTGATTAATAACAATATTACAATTTATTAACAATTTTTAACAATATAAATAATTTAATTAAAAAAATTTATGTCGTATGTTTGCGACGTTAAACATTTAAAATATGACAAACAACAAAACAGAACAATTTAATAAAAATCAAAAAGAACTTGCTTCATTTGGGAAAGTTTTCTCACATCCTGCAAGAATTGCTATAATTCAAATATTAGTAGAAAAAAAGGAAATTAAAACAGGCAATATTTCCGATGATTTACCAATTGCACGAACTACAGTTTCGCAACATCTTAAAATTTTAAAAGAAGCAGGAATAATTAATGGAACAATTGATGGATTAAAAATTCATTATTGTTTAGATAATAAGAAGCTTAATGAAATTAAAGAAAAATATAATGTTTTTTTAAAAAATGCAATTACCGATTTTAAATGTAAATGTTAAACTTAAATAATAAATAAAATGAAAAAGTTATCAATTATTGTTATCTGCACAATGTTTGCAATGACAAACATTTTTGCTCAAGGAATTAAAACAGAACTTGAAAAAGCAAAAAAATCAGGAAAATCAGTTTTTTTAGTAGTTACCGATAAGACTGCAAAAGGAACCGATTATTTAGTACAACTTTCAGAAGGTGCAAAGAAAAAAGCTAAAAATACAACTGTAATTAAGCTTGACCGTGACGATATAGCAAATGTTGAATATGTAACAAAATACAGACTTGCAGGTACTCCACTTCCTTTAATTTTAGTATTGGCTTCGAATGGTGTAGCAACAGGAAGTGCAAGTTCTACTGATGCATCAACTGATAAATTGTTAACTATGTTGCCTACAAAAACTCAAGCAGATGTATTATTAGGTTTCGAAAACGGTAAAGCTGCATTAATTGTTTGTGGAAAGAAAAATGCAAAAGATAAATCTGCAATTGAGACAGAATGTAAAAGTGCAACAACAACTCTTGGAGGAAAAACTACACAGGTTTTTGTAGATGTTGACAGCAAAGATGAAGCGAATTTTATTGCATTATTAAAACCAGATAATACAAAAACTACAGTTTTAGTTTTTAATGGTAAAGGTCAATATACAGGAACTCTTGAATCAACAGCTAAATCAACTGATTTGGTTGCATCTGTTAATAAAAAAATTGGCGGCTGTTGCCCTGGTGGAAGTTCGGGTAAAAGTGGCTGTGGTAAAAAGTAAATTATACAAATCTGCGTCTAATTCTTTTTTTTGACGCTGATTAATTTCTTTATATTATGTTCTTTGTTAAAGTGTTTGTAATAACTTACGTACACATAAACACATTAACAAGTTAAAAAATGCAAACATGAATACATTAAAAATTGTTTGGTTGGAATTGTGGAAACGTAAATCACAACTTATAAGTGGAATTTTGGCTATCACCCTTGGAATTGCTGTTATTGTAGCAATACAGAGTATTTCAGTAGTTTCAAAACAAAATGTAGCAAAAAAGTTAGATAATCTTGGTGCTAATATTCTTGTGTTACCTCAGGGAACAAGCATTGACGATTATTATACTTCCGATATTGATGCTCCCACTTTGCCTATGGAGTATGTGGAGAGAATTTTAACTTCTACGCTTTCGGGTGTAGATAATATGTCACCTAAACTTACAAGAAGAGTTAAAGTTGGAGAAACAAGTATTGTTTTAACAGGAATTCTTCCAAAAAGCGAAATTGCTTCAAAGCCAATCTGGCAAAATTCCGGATTAGTTGGAAACGAATTAAAACAAGCTTGTGCACCTTCAAACGATGCAAACAAATCGCAGGGATACGAAGACGAAAAACTAAAACGTAAAGTAATTGATACACTTAATAGCGAAGATTGCATGGTTGGTTCTCAAATTGCTTTAAAATTAAAGGTTGCTGAGAACAGTAAAATAAATATTAATGGAAAAGATTTTAATGTAATAAAGATATTACCTGAAACCGGTACTGTTGATGACGACAGAGTTTTTGCTAACTTAAAAACAGTTCAAGATTTGTTGAAAATTCCTGACCAGATAAGCACCATTGAAATTATGGGATGTTGCAATGCAATTTCTGAAGGATTACTTGGTAAATTAAGAAATATTTTACCCGATACGAGAATAACAACAATTAATCAAATTGTATCAACACAAATTGAAACCAATAAGTTAATGGATAAAGTAACTCTTATTTTTCTTATAATTATATTTTTTGTTGGTGGTATTTCAATGGGAAATTATATCTGGGCTAATGTTAACGAACGCCACAAAGAGATTGGAATACTTCGAATGATAGGTGCATCAAAAGGAATGATTTATAAATTATTTCTATTAAAAGCTATTTTTTTAGGCATAGTGGGTGGTATTTTAGGATTTGTTATAGGAACAATTGCAGGGGTACTTTTAGGTCCTTACCTTGCAGGAATGGCAGTTCAACCTCTTTATATGTATATAATTTGGTCTTTACTTTTGTCAGTTGTTATTGCATTAACAGGAACAATTATTCCTGCTTATCTGGCATCAAAAATTGACCCTCACACTAATTTACAGGAGGAATAAAAAATGAATTTAAAAATAGAAAATTTAACCAAGCAATATTCAACCAAAGATGGCAAAGTAAATGCTATAAATAATATTAGTCTTACTATAAATAAAACTGATTTTGTAACAATTACAGGTCCATCTGGTTCAGGAAAAAGTACTTTATTACTAAGTCTTTTTGGATTAATTAAACCCACATCAGGACAAATCTTTTTTGACAACAAAAGAATTGATAACGTTTCTGACAGCGAATTAGCAAAAATCAGAAAAAAACATATTGGATTTATAATGCAGAACTTTGCATTAATTCCGTACTTAACAACAGTTCAAAATGTAATGATACCACTTAGTTTGTTGGAAATAAATAAAACCGAACAATTAAAGAGAGCATCAGAAGTACTTGAATTTGTTGGATTAAAAGAGCGTATTAATCATTTGCCGAGACAATTATCAATTGGGCAACAACAACGTGTAGCAATTGCAAGAGCTTTAGTTCATAATCCATCAGTTATTTTAGCCGATGAGCCAACCGGCAATTTGGATCCTGCACTATCACTTGAAATTCTTGATTTTTTAAATAAAATAAACAAAGAAAAAGGAATTACAATTATTATGGTAACTCACAG
>JAVHRE010000229.1:0-3335 GCA_036171495.1 Bacteroidales bacterium | reverse complement strand
GCCCCCTTGTCAAATCCCTTCGGGATTAATACCGATGCGTAACATCAGTTAATAAATATCATTTCAAATAAATTGTTATAAAATAATAAGTAAATTGCCACGACAATTGCCACGACAATTGCCACGACCTTTAGGTCGTGGAATATATAAATAAAATCTGGCTTTAGCCAAAACAACAGTATGCCATACACTAAAGTAATGCTCCATTTTATTTGGTCTACCAAAAACAGAATACCAATAATTACTTCTGAATTAAAAATGTTGTTATTGTTACACATTAAGGAAAATAGCAAAACCAAAGAAATATTTTTAGATACATTAAATTGTATTGAAGACCATATTCATCTGCTAATATCATTAGGAACAGAACAAACCATTGCAAAAATTGCTATGCTTATCAAAGGTGAATCTTCATCCTGGGTGAACAAACAAAAATTAATTAAGCAAAATTTGAATGGCAGGATGAATATATTGCTCTGTCAGTTAGCGAATCTGCTATTGATAAAGTGAGACAATATATAAATAATCAGGAAGAACATCATAAAAAGAAAACATTTACACAAGAATATGATGAGTTTTTGAAATTACACGGATTTAGTAAGAGAAGTTTTGGCTAAAGCCGATACTTCTTTACAATTCAAACCACGACCTGAAGATCGTGGCAATTAATAATTTAATCGGAAAGATGTCTAAAACAGAATTACATCCTGCACTATACTGGGAATTAACAAATAACGGAATACAATGTGAACTTTGCCCACATTATTGTACATTAAAAGAAGGCAAAACTGGCATTTGCAGAACCCGAAAAAATATTGACAATAAACTGTTTACTTCGGCATTCGGAAATTTATGTGCATCAAGTATTGACCCGATTGAAAAAAAACCTTTATTTCATTTTTTGCCATCGTCTAAAACATTTTCAATTGCAATAAATGGATGCACATTTAGATGTTTGAATTGCCAGAATTGGAACATTTCACAATCACAACCCGAAGATTCATTAGAAATTGTTACTCCATTACAAATTGTAAACTCTGCTATTAAAAATAATTGCAATTCAATATCATATACATATTCCGAACCTGTTGTTTTTTATGAATATATGCTCGAAACCGCAAAAATTGCCAAAAGCTATGGTTTAAAAAACATAATGGTATCAAATGGTTATATTAATCGGGAACCATTACAGGAACTTATAAATTATATAGATGCTGCAAATATTGACCTGAAATGTTTTGACGAAAAAACTTACAAAAAACTTACCGGAGGTTCGCTGCAACCAATTTTAGAAACAATAAAAACATTACATAAAAGTAAAGTTTGGTTGGAAATAACATATTTAATAATACCCGCTCATACTGATAATTTAAACTCAATTAAAGAGCTCTGCAAATGGCTTTTCGATAACAAATTATCAGAAGTCCCGTTACATTTCAGCAGATTTTTTCCTACATATAAATTGGATACCCTCCCTCCTACTCCAACCGAAACTTTAAAACAAGCAATGCTCATTGCTAAAAGCGAAGGAATTAAATATGTTTACATCGGAAATGTAAGAGAACAAAACAGCGAAAACACCTTTTGCAATAAATGTAACAAATTATTAATAAAACGCATTGGGTATAATGTAACCGAAAATCATATCATTAATAATAAATGTGAATTTTGCTATAATTACATTAATGGAGTATGGAATTAATTAAATTTTAATTGTCAGAACCAACTATCTAACAATTATTTAACTGCACATTAAAAGTTTAAAATCGGCAAGAGCTATTGCAGTTACAGCTTCAATAACAACAGGTACACGAATAGCGATACAAGTATCATGTCTGCCTTTAACCTCAAGAGAGTTAATTTCCTGAGCTTCAAAGTTAAAAGTATTTTGAGTAGTAGAAATACTCGAAGCAGGTTTTACAGCAACTCTAAAAATCAATTCGTTGCCATTTGTTATTCCACCATTTATACCACCGCAATTATTTGTTGCGGTTTTGCCATTTTTGTTTAGTAAAATATCATTCTGTTTCTTTCCTGTATTTTTTGCTGCCAAAAAGCCATTACCAAACTCAATACCTTTAATAGCAGGAATAGCAAAAGCAAGATGCGAAATAACCGATTCAACCGAATCGAAAAATGGCTCTCCCCAACCAACCGGAATCCCTTTTACAACACATTCTACAATTCCACCAATAGTTTGATTTGTTTTAATAGCATTATCAATTGCTTCATCAATATTTTTGCTTCCATTAGCTTCAATAACTTTTGCTTTTATTGATACTTTATTAAGAATTTTCTTTGCTATTACACCTGCCGCAACAATCGGCAGAGTTAATCGTCCCGAAAAATGTCCACTGCCTCTGTAATCGTTAAACCCTTTATATTTAATTTTTGCAGTAAAATCGGCATGACCGGGACGAGGATGATTTATTAAATTCTTATAATCATCTGATTTAACATCATTATTGCTAAAAATTATTGTTATTGGACTTCCTGTAGAATAATTATTAAAAACACCTGAAATAATTTGGGGTAAATCATTTTCTTTTCGAGCCGTAGTACCAGTTTTGCCACCTTTTCTTCTTTCAATATCAGTAATAAAATCTTTTTCAGTAATTTTTATACCGGGTGGACAGCCATCAATAACAATACCTACGGCTAAATTGTGTGATTCGCCGAATATTTGAATTCTAAATAATTGTCCGAAACCATTCATTTACAAATGCAAATTTATCTTTTCACTTTTATCTTTTATCTTTTCACTTTTATCTTTTATCTTTTATCTTTTATCTTTTATCTTTTATCTTTTAATTTTCACAGCTTTTCCCATGAACATGTCCATGATTAAGTTCTTCTTGGGTTGCTTCCCTAACATTTAACACTTTACCTTCAAAATATAAATCTTCGCCAGCCATTGGATGATTAAAATCTACTTTAACTTTATCTTTTGTAATATCAACAATAAAACCATCAAATTCATTGCCTTGCTCGTCTTTCATAGGAACCTGAGCGCCAACAAAAACAAGTTCTTCGTTAAATTTCTCATCAATTACAAAAACGCTTTTAGGTAAATCAACAATATTTTCTTCGTTTACTTCGCCATAAGCATCGTTACAAGCAATATTAAATTTAAAATCATCACCTTTTTTAAGTCCATTAATGTTTTGTTCAAAAGCTTCGAGCATAAATCCACTTTCGAAAATAAAAGTAAAAGGATTATCACTTTTTACTTCTTCAATAATGTCTCCTTTAAAATCGTCAAAATGCAAAATGTAGCTTAATTCAACCACTTTGTTTTTAGATATTTCCATTATAATTTTTTGATTAAATATAAT
>JAVHRE010000228.1:0-16065 GCA_036171495.1 Bacteroidales bacterium | reverse complement strand
ACTGATTAGTTACAAAAATTGTATAAGTTTAATTTATTAGTAATTTTGCAAAAAAATATTACATTTAACTTTATTACTTCGATTTAACAGAATGACAAATATTTTAATAACAGGTGGTGCAGGATTTATTGGTAGTACATTAACAGAATTTTTATTAAAAGACAAAAATAATTTTTTAGTAACTGTTGATAATTTAAGTACCGGAAATTTAAAAAAATTACCTCAACCGTCAAACAATCAAAAATTTATAAAAGCCGATGTAAATAATCGCGAAGAAATTTCTGAAATAATGATGTCGTGGAAATTCGATTATGTTTTTCATTATGCCGCTACAGTTGGAGTTCAAAACACTTTAGAAAATCCGATTAAAGTTTTGAATGATGTTAATGGATTTAAAAACATACTCGAACTAAGTAAAAATATTGGCATTAAAAGAATATTCTTTAGCTCATCTTCCGAAATTTATGGTGAACCTGTAGAATATCCTCAAAATGAACTTACTACTCCATTAAATTCAAGACTTCCGTATGCAATTGTAAAAAATATTGGCGAAGCATATTTACGTTCATATAAACAGGAGTTTGATTTAGATTACACTATATTTCGTTTTTTTAATACTTATGGACCTAAGCAAAGCAAAAATTTTGTGATAAGTAAATTTCTTATTCATGCTTTAAAAAACGAGGACATACCTATATATGGCGATGGTTTACAAACACGTACATTTTGTTATGTTGATGATAATGTTAAAGCCACAATTAATGCGTTTTATAAAAACTTATATTTGAATAATGTAGTAAATATTGGCGGCGAAAACGAAATAACAATTCTCGATTTAGCTAAAACTATAATCGAAATTACAAAATCTTCCTCTAAAATAGTTTTTTTGCCACCTTTAAAAGAAGGCGACATGAGAGGCAGGCACCCGGATACAACTAAAATGAAAGCCTTGATTGATAATCCACTTTTACCATTAAAAGATGGGTTAAAAAGAATATTGAAAGAAGGACTTTTCGAACTAAACAATATGTAAACTAATGTTGAAATTTGAAGAAATTCAAAATATTGTAAACTCTGAAATTGAAAAATTAAATTTCAAAACAGAACCAGTAGAATTGTACGAACCAATAAGTTATGTGTTGTCTGGTAATGGAAAAAGATTAAGACCATGTCTCGCTCTTTTGTCGTGCAATTTGTTTTCGGAAGAAATTAAAACTGCTGTTAAACCAGCCATAGGACTAGAAATGTTCCACAACTTTACACTTTTGCACGATGATATTATGGACAAAGCAGATTTAAGACGCAATAAACCAACTGTTCATAAAAAATGGAACGAAAATGTTGCAATACTTTCCGGCGATGCAATGCTCATAAAAGCTTATGAATTTTTTTTCGAATTAAAATCTGAAGTTCTTTCCAAAGTTTTAGAAGTTTTTAATACTTCAGCTTTACAAGTATGCGAAGGTCAGCAGTTCGACATGAATTTTGAAACTCGTTTAAACGTAACTGCCGACGAATACATAAAAATGATTACATTAAAAACAGCTGTTTTACTTGCTGCATCACTTAAAATTGGTGCTATTATAGGTGGAGCATCATTAAAGGATGCAGATTTATTATATAATTATGGCATTAATTTAGGAATTGCATTTCAATTACAAGACGATTATCTTGATGTATATGGCGATGCAAAAACATTTGGGAAGCAAATTGGCGGTGATATTGTTTCAAATAAAAAAACTTTTATGCTTATTTCGGCAATTGGAAACGCAAATGATGATAAAAAACAAAAATTATTAAATTTAATAAATCCTTCTGAAACGAATTGTAAAATCAAAAACGACCAAAAAATAAAAGAGGTTACTAATATTTATAATTCTTTAAATATCCCATCAACACTAAAAAAGAAGATAGATTATTATCACAATTTGGCAATTGATAATCTTAACCTAGTTTCAATTAATAAGAAGAACAAAGAAATCCTTTATTCTCTATCTAACAATTTATTAATTAGAGACAAATAGTAATAAATCACTATTTTCTAATAATTTCAATTTCGTTATTTAATCCAATTTTAATTATTGAACTTGGATTGGCTTGCAAAGTATCATATTGGTTATATTCAACAACATAGTCGACTTGCTGAATTAATTCATTAGAAATTTCGGAGAAAATTAAAGGTGCTTTTGTACCCGAAAAATTTGCCGATGTAGAAACAATAGGCTTTCTAAATCTTGAAATTAAAGAATTACAAAATTCATCCTTACAAACTCTAATAGCAATTGTTCCATCTTCAGAAATAATATTTTTAGGTAAATTTTTAGCACCAGAATAAATAATTGTTAATGGCTTGTCGGCAACCTCTAATAATTGCCATGCAATTTCTGGAACCTCTTTAACAAATTGCTGAATCATTGCATCATTCGATACAAGTAATATCATCGCCATTTTTTGAGGACGTTTTTTTATCTCAAATATCTTTTCTGCAGCTTTTGTATTTGTAGCATCACAACTAATTCCCCAAATTGTATCCGTAGGGCAAATAATGACTCCACCATTTTTTAATGCATCAATTGCATTTTTTATATCAATATTAATATCATAAAATTTGCTCATATATTTTCATTATGTTTTCGGCAACTTTATCTTCAGTAAATTTAAGTGCATGCTTTCGCCCCTCAATAATCATGTTTACTCGCATTTCTTTACTTGAAAGCACTTTTTTTATTCCTTCAGCAATACTTTCTATTTTATATGGATTTACAAATTTTGAGCTATTGCCAGCAGCTTCGCCAAAACAACTTCCTTCGCTTGTAATTACAGGTGTTCCTGAAGCAAGTGCTTCGAGAATTGGAATTCCAAATCCTTCAAAAATTGATGGATAAACAAATGCTTTTGCAATTTGATAAAAAGCCGGAAGTTCAGTATTAAAAAGGTTTTCAATAAAAATTATTTGTTTATCTAATTTGTTAGAAATAATAAACTCGTTTACTTTATCGAAATATGCAGTTTTTCGACCTATTACAACTAATGGTATATCTATTTTACAATTACAAATTGCTTTAACAATTCCTAAAAGATTTTTACGCTCCTCAATAGTACCAATATAAAGTATAAACTCATCGGGTAATTGGTATTTGTTTATTATTTCATTCTTAAATTTATCTTCTATCATTTTGTAAAAAATAGGATTACAGCTTTGGTACACAACTTTTATTTTTGAAGAATCAATTTTGTAAAATTCTTGAATATCATTTGAAGTTTGTTGACTTACAGCTATAATAACATCAGCAACTTCTGCAGCATATTTAAATTTTCTATCGTAAATTTTCCTATCTGTAATTTTGTACAAATCGGGAAAACGTTTAAAAATTAAATCGTGAATAGTAACGACTGTTTTAGTTTTCAAACCTTTAATTCCATAAGGTAGTTCGTTACTTAATCCGTGGTATATATCTGGTTTTTCGTAATGTATTTGCGAGTTAATAAGATAGCTACGCCAATACGACTTAAATAATTTTCCCGTAAACGATTGTGGGGTTATAATTTTTATATTATCGGCTTTTTCAAATCTAATGCTTCTTAAAGTCGAAGGTGTAAATAACAGATATTCATTATTAGGATAAAAATTCGACAACAATCGAATTGTATTACGACTGTAATTACCTAAACCAGTATTATTATAAAATGCACGCTTGGCATCATAAGCTATTTTCATTTTTATTTATTCTTCTTTTAAAAAAATATTTTCAAGATTTCAACAATTATATATCTATTTCTTACTATTGTTTGACAACTGTATTACTATGTTTGACAATCGTTTAATTATTATATGACTATTGTTCATTGTTATTAAACTGAAACGTTAAATTCCCTAAGCACATCATTTAAAGTTGTTTTACTATCAGTACTTTCCTTACGTTTTCCAATTATTAAGGCACATGGCACTTGAAATTCGCCAGCTGGAAATTTTTTAGGATAACTTCCAGGAATAACAACTGAACGCTCAGGCACAAATCCTTTATAATCAATTTGTTTACCGCCAGATACATCAATTATCTTAGTGCTTTGTGTTAGCACTACATTAGCACCCAAAACTGCTTCTTTACAAACCCTAACACCTTCAACAACAATACAACGCGAACCAATAAAACAATTATCTTCAATAATTACAGGCGAAGCTTGTATTGGTTCAAGAACTCCACCAATTCCAACTCCTCCACTCAAATGAACATGTTTTCCAATTTGAGCACACGAACCAACTGTAGCCCACGTATCAACCATAGTTTCTTCGCCAACGTAAGCGCCAATATTTACGTAACCTGGCATTAATATTACACCTTTTGCCAAATAACTTCCATAACGGGCAATTCCATGCGGAACAACACGAACGCCTAATTCTTTAAAGTTACTTTTTAATGGAATTTTATCGTAAAAAGTAAATGGATTTGATTCAATTAAATTTAATTTTTGAATTGAAAAATATAAAACGACTGCTTTTTTAATCCACTCATTTACTTTCCATTCAGAACCATTCGGTTGGGCAACTCTCAATTCACCTTTATCTAATTTATCAATTACTCTTCTAATTATAGCTTGAATATCAACTTGCGATAATATATTTCTATCGTTCCAAGCTTTTTCAATAATTTCTTGCATGTTTTTTTTTTCAAAGATAGACATAAAACTATTTCTATAAGATTGTTCTATAAATTCATTTTTTTGAATAATGAAAATTTATACTCATCATCAATAATTGTTTTTTAATATCGCACTTCGACTTCGCTCAGTATTACAAATATCGAACGCTAAATATTGTCAATGAATAAGCCCCAAGTCTCAAGCTCCAAGCTCCAAATTTGGAATTTGATATTTGGAATTTGAATTTTGGAACTTAAAATTCGGAGTTCGATGTTCATTATTCGTTATTTTTTAAAATATTTAGAACTCTCCTGTTATTTAACCATTTAGCAACTTAACGAAGAAATATAACCATTTAGCAATTTAACAAGTTCATCGTTTATTGTTTCATTTTATAATTTCGTATTTAAGATTTTTGATGGTTCGACACTTCGAGAAACTCAGTACAACGCCTTGCTCACTACAGGTTTCGGATTTATAAATTCATATTCATTGGTTTTTAGTTTCGGGTTTTTGATTTCACTTTTAACTTTTCACTTTTAACTTTTCACTTCTTATTGTTCTGTTTTTTAAATCAAATATCATAAATTAATAGATTTAACAAGTTCATCGTTTACTGTTACATTATTTTTTAGTGATTTACTATTTGAAAATTGCAGGCAACCAAAATTGATGTTTTATTGTCTTATGTTTATTAAAAATAATTTATAAAAAGACTGTTTTTGAAACCTTATTTTTTTTATAACGTAATAATTACATAATAAATATTATTTTTTATTTGTATTTTTTTTTATTTTTGTATAAATTTTAAAATTTTAGGCAACCAAAATAAACAATTAAAAAATATGAAAAAGTCAAATTTTACAATTTTTACTGTTTTAATTTCTTTGTTTTTTTCTTATCAAAGTATTGCCCAAACTGCAACCGCAACTGTTAATTATACAGGTGGATTAGCTGCTGGTGGTTGTGTCGTTTGCGGTAGTGATTATTGGTGTATAAATAACCCACCTGCTCCAGCCGGAGGCTATATAGGAACTTCTTTAACTTGTGATTCTCGTGCTTTTCTTGACCCAGTTCCTGCCGGAAAAGTTATAACTAATGTTACTATTAATTATTGGACAGCTCAATGTTATGGTGCTTCTTTGGCAGGTTCAATAAATGGCTTTTCTGTACCTACTGTAAACGAGGCATATACTGGTTGTTATTGTAATGTTGCACCTTGTGGTTTGAGTGCCTCCTCTTCAAATAATTATCCTTGTGGTATACCAGGTTATACTTATGGAGGTAACAATACTATTCAAATATGTGCAAGTACAGCAATGTGCATAAATAGATTGGAAATAGTTCTTACTTATGTTACTCCAGATGTCATTTTTCCTAGTATTACTCCAAGTGGTCCAACATCTTTTTGTCAGGGAGGAAGTGTAAATCTTAATGCCGGTACCGGCTATTCCGCATATCATTGGTCAACTGGTGCAACAACGCAAACAATTACGGCTTCATCTACGGGTACTTATACTGTTTCTGTTACAAGTACAACCGGTTGCACATCGGGTTCAGCTTCTGTTACTGTAAATTCTTATCCTCTACCAACTGTAAGTGTTTCTCATGCAAATATTACTTGTGCAGGTTCTAATAATGGAACTGCAACTGCTAATCCTTCTGGGGGTACTCCGGGTTATACTTATTCATGGTCAAATGGTCAAAATACTCAAACTGCAACTAATTTAGCAGCAATAACTTATTATGTTACTGTATATGATTCGCATAGTTGTAGTGTAACAAGTTCAACAGTTATTACTGCTCCACCAATATTAAATGCTTCTATATCAAGCCAAACAAATGTTTCTTGTTACGGTGGAGCAACTGGTTCTGCAACAGTTACCGCTTCGGGTGGAACGGGGAGTTATACTTATGCATGGGCGCCAAGTGGTGGTTCTGGTGCTACTGCATCAGGATTATCAGCCGGAACTTACACTGTTACTGTTCATGACGCAAATAACTGTTCAAATGTTCAAACTGTTACAATTACTCAACCTTCAGCAGCTTTAGCAGGTACAGCTACTGCTACAAATACAACTTGTAATGGAGGGAGCAATGGTTCGGCTACTGCTAACCCTTCAGGTGGAACCCCAGGTTATTCTTATAGTTGGTTTCCTAGCGGACAAAATACTCAGACGGCTACTGGACTTGGTATAGGAACTTATAGTGTTACAATTACTGATAGTAAAGGTTGTACTATTGTAAGAACAGCAACAGTTAATCAACCACCAGCTATTGGTTTAACAACTAGTAAAATTGACGCAACTTGTGGTAATTCCAATGGGTCAGCAACAGTTTCTGCAACCGGTGGAACACCCGGTTATTCTTATGCATGGTCAAATGGCGGTTCAACAAGTACAATTACAAATATTGCTGCAGGTTCTTATACTGTAACAGTTCGCGATGTAAATAATTGTTCAAGCATTGCAACTGTTGCTGTAAATAATACAGGTGCACCTTCAGTTTCAATAACATCTTCTACAAATATAAATTGTTTTGGCGGCTCTAATGGAAGTGCTACAATTTTTGCTTCTGGTGGAACACCTGGCTATACTTATTTGTGGTCAAATGGTAATAATGGAACAAGTATTACAAATGTTACTGCAAATACTTACAGTGTTACTGTTACTGATGCAATGGGTTGCCAGGCAACAACATCTGTAATTATTACTCAACCTCCAATATTAACAGCATCTGTTACTGGTACTACTACTCCGTCATGTAATGGAGGAAATAATGGAACTGCAACTGTATCAGCTACTGGTGGCACACTTGGTTATACTTATTACTGGACTAATGGTGCAAATACTCCCACAGCTTCGGGCTTAACAGCAGGTTCTTATTCTGTAACAGTTACTGATACTCATAATTGTACAACAACCGCATCAACTGTAATAACTCAACCATCTGCTTTATCTGCTGTTATTACAGCTTCAATAAATGTTAATTGTAATGGTGGAAGCGACGGTTCAATTACAGTTACTCCTTCTGGTGGCACAGTTAATTATACTTATTTATGGACAGGTGGTGGTTCAACACCTACAATTACTAATATTACATCAGGTACTTATTATGTTACTGTAACTGATGCAAATGGTTGTACTGCTGTAACAAATACAACAATAATTCAGCCTTCTGCAATTTTGTTAACAATACCTTCAATCACAAATGTTTATTGTTTTGGTGCCTCAACCGGACAAGCAACTGCTCAGGTTTCTGGGGGAACATCACCTTATATATACTCATGGTCTAATGGACCGACAACACCTACAAACTCAGGATTATCGGCAGGTACATATACAATTATTGTTACAGATAATCATGGATGTACTTCAACAAATTCTGCAACAATTACTCAAATTGATGCAATTTCACCTACAATGGTTGTTAATCAAAATGTTAGTTGCAATGGTGGAAGTAATGGTTCTGCAACTGTTTCTGCAACCGGAGGAACTTCACCTTATCAATATGCTTGGTCAACCGGAGGTTCTCAACCTACTGCATCAGGGTTAAATTTTGGAACTCACTATGTTACAATAACAGATGTTAATGGTTGTAGTTCTGTCGCTTCTGTTGACATTACAGAACCACAATTACTAAGCACAAGTTATGTTGTTGATTCAGTACTTTGTAATGGAGGAACATCAGGTAACGTTAATCTTATTACTACTGGTGGAACTTTCCCTTTTACATATATTTGGACAAATGGAAATCTTTTTGAAGATTTAACTAATGTTGGTGCAGGCAGTTATTCTGTTACCGTTACCGATAATAATTCTTGTACTACAACTCAATCTGTAACTGTTTATGAACCTACACCTATTTCTTCAACATTTACCTCAAGTGCTGCCAACTGTGGTATGAACGATGGTAGTATCTCAATTAGTGTAAGTGGTGGTTCGCCCTCTTATTCATATTTATGGGATTCAAGTGCAGGAAATAATACTACAACAAGTGTAAGCGGATTGCCTTCTGGTACGTATTTCGTTACTATAACTGATTCGAAAGGTTGTACTTCTGTTTTCTCCGGTGACATATCAAATACAAATGCCGCAACCATTGCTTTCGATGTTGTTAATAACAACTTATGCAACGGCGATTCTACTGGTTTTGCACATGCAACTATTACAAGTGGTGGAACATTTCCATTTAGTTTTTTATGGTCAAATGGTGGTGTAACTGATTCGATTTATAATGTGGTTGCTGGTGTATATAATGTTACAGTAACCGATGCAAACGGGTGTGAATCAATTCAATCTGTTACTTTAACCGAGCCAGATAATATGCAAATATCAATGGTATCAAATACTCAAATATCATGTTATGGTGGTAATAATGGAAGTTTAACAATTCAGGTTTTAGGTGGAACATCACCTTATTTATATTTGTGGCAAGATTCGTTAGGAAATTCATTAGGAAACTCCAATACTGTTAATAATTTATCTATGGGAGCATTATTTTTAACTGTTACAGATATTAATAACTGTGTTAGCACATTTAATGGAACTTTTACGCAACCTACATTACTTGTTTCAAATGCAATCGAATCAATTTCTGCGAGTTGTTTTAATAGTGCTAATGGTCAGGCAATTGCAAATCCAAATGGCGGAACACCTCCTTACACATATCTTTGGAATAATTTATTAAACAGCACTACTGATACTGTTTCTGCATTAGCTGGAAACGCCAATTATCATGTTACAATAACTGATTCGCATGGTTGCTCAACTATTGATACTGTTCATATTTCTGCTCCAACTCAATTGCAAATTATTGGAAACATTACACAACCAAATTGTAACGCAAGCAATGGTTCTGCTAATATTAGTATTAATGGTGGGACACAACCATATACAATTAATTGGTCAACTGGTTCTTCAAACGATACAATTATAAATTTAGCATCGGGTACTTATACTGTTACAGTTTACGATGCAAATTCCTGTAGTTCAGTTTATTCTGCCGTAGTAGATAACCTTGTTGCGGGTACAATTCAGGTAACTCAATTAACAAATGTATTATGTTATGGTGGTTCTTCAGGTTCTATTAGTGTAACAATGCAAGGTGGTACAGCACCATTTACTTACACATGGCTTACTGGTCAAAGTACTGGTACGGTAAGTAATTTATCGGCAGGAACTTATCATGTAACAATTAGCGATGCTAATAATTGTTTCGACGATACAACTATTGCAATATCTCAACCTCAAGCCTTAATAGCTAGTGTTACATCTAAAAACACAACATGTGCCGGGTCTAATGATGGATTAGCTCTTGTAAATGCTTCGTATGGTACAAACCCGTATTTATATCTTTGGAATAATGGTCAAGTAACTTCTACTATCACAAATTTACCTGTCGGAAATTATTCTGTAACTGTTACTGATGCTAATAATTGTACTGCAACAAATCAAACAACCATAAACCAGCCAACAGCAATTCAATTCTCGTTATCGTCAACAAATCCAACTTGCGGAAATGGCTCAAATGGTACTGCTGAAGTTACAAATGTAAATGGTGGAACTCCACCTTATACTTATCAATGGAGTACAACACCGGTACAATCAACTCAAACAGCCACAGGGCTTGCAGCAGGAAATTATATAGTAACAATAGTTGACTCACTCTTTTGCGATACAATCTCAATTGCTACTTTATATAATCCACCATCAACAATATATATTTCTGATACTGCTGTAGGTGTTGACCTTACAAATATGGGCTATATTAATGTTACAGTTTCTGGTGGAATTTCACCTTACACTTATCTATGGTCAAATGGAAGTATAACTGCAAACATAACTAATTTACCAACTGGCGATTACATTATAACTATTACTGATGCAAATAATTGTGCTCTTATAGATACTTTCACCATTGATATCCAGCTTAAAATTCCTTCAGTTATTACTCCGAATAAAGATGGTACAAACGATGATTTCGAAATATTGGGTATTGCAGGTTATAAAGATGTTTCAATAGAAATATATAACCGTTGGGGTGACATAATATATGTCTTTAAAGGAACAGGAATGGAGTACAGAGACGCAACACGACGCTGGAATGGTATATATAAAGGTAAAGATTTGCCAATGGGTTCGTATGTTTATATTTTAAAACTTGGACCCGAAATAGACCCGATTACTGGAGTTGTCTCAATAATTAGGTAAATACAAAAACAATAAATAAAAAAAGCTTCTTTACGGAGCTTTTTTTATTATACTGATGCTAAACAAAAATACAAAAACCATTAACAACGTGGTGAAACTTTACAGTATAGGTTTTAATGTTGGCGTTATGTAGTGTTTGCAAGAAAACGCCAATTTACTCACATCTATTTTTATTTTTTAAGGTGTTCGTGAGATCGCTTCGCTAAGTTCTGCGTTATTCTCGTTTTAAAAATCAGTCATTCCGCCTAAGCGGGAGAATTTGACGTTTTCTTTAACAAATACTGAGTTTTCGTATATGTTTTAACATTTTTGTCTCAAGAACGTGTTTTAAGGGCTAAATTCAATTAATATTATTTTTTTTCAACTTTTGTAAACAATAGTATTTTAATATGCATCAATAAATTATTTCATTCAAAATATTTTCAATTATTATTCTTATTTAACAATGATTTTTGTAATTTTGAAAATCTGATAAAAAATCATTAGAAATATTTTAAGACTCAATTATATAAACATTTATAAAAAATACGAAATATGATTTTCAACATCGAAATGCTCAAAAAAGTGTATGCTGACTTTAGCGATAAAGTAGCAAGCACAAGAAATGTGGTTAATAAACCATTAACCCTTGCCGAAAAAATTCTTTATGCACATTTATTTGATGGAAAAGCAAAAACTCCATTTACACGTGGTAAAGATTACGTTAATTTTGCACCCGACCGTGTTGCAATGCAAGATGCTACAGCTCAAATGGCTTTATTGCAATTTATGATGGCAGGAAAACCTAAAACAGCAGTTCCTTCATCTGTTCATGCCGACCATTTAATTCAGGCAAAAGTTGAAGCAGGAGTTGATTTGGCTCATGCAAAAATTACTAATCGCGAAGTTTATAATTTTTTAAGTTCCGTTAGCAGTAAATATGGTATTGATTTTTGGAATCCCGGTGCAGGAATTATTCATCAGGTTGTTTTAGAAAATTATGCTTTTCCTGGAGGAATGATGATTGGAACTGACTCACATACTGTAAATGCCGGTGGATTAGGAATGTTAGCTATTGGCGTTGGCGGTGCCGATGCAGTTGATGTAATGTGCGGTATGGCTTGGGAACTTAAATTTCCAAAATTAATTGGTATAAAATTAACAGGAAAACTTAATGGTTGGACTGCTCCAAAAGATATTATTTTAAAAGTTGCCGGAATATTAACAGTAAAAGGTGGAACAGGTTGTATTGTTGAGTATTTTGGCGAAGGTGCAAAATCACTTTCTTGTACTGGTAAAGCAACAATTTGTAATATGGGTGCCGAAATTGGAGCAACCTGCTCAACTTTTGGTTACGATGAAGCAATGGAAAGATATTTACGTGCTACCGGCAGAAGCGAAGTTGCCGATTTAGCAAATAATATTAAAAATGATTTAACCGGTGATGCAGAAGTTTATACAAATCCCGAAAAATATTTCGACCAGGTTTTAGAATTAAATTTATCGGAATTAGAACCACATTTAAATGGACCATTTACTCCGGATAGAGCTACTCCTATTTCAAAAATGAAAGCAGAAGCTGCTAAAAATGGATGGCCTACAAAAGTAGAAGTTGGTTTAATTGGTTCTTGCACAAATTCTTCTTACGAAGATATTTCCCGTGCAGCATCAATTGCAAAACAAGCTTCATTAAAAAATATTAAAGTAAAAGCAGAGTTTACAATCACTCCCGGCTCCGAACAAGTTCACCACCTAATTAAACGCGATGGATTTATTGAAATTTTTGAAAAAATCGGCGGAAAAGTTTTTGCAAATGCTTGCGGACCTTGTATTGGTCAGTGGGCTCGTGAAGGTGCCGATAAAGGATTGAAAAATACAATTGTACATTCATTTAACCGCAATTTCACAAAACGTGCCGATGGAAATCCAAACACTCACGCTTTTGTTGCATCGCCCGAAATGGTTACTGCTTTGGCAATTGCAGGCGATTTGACATTTAACCCAATAACCGACACAATTTTAAATCAAAACAACGAGCAAGTAAAACTTGATGCTCCAAGCGGATTAGAATTGCCACCTAAAGGATTTGAAGTTATTGAAAATTGTTATCAGCCACCTGCAAAAGATGGTTCTTCAATTACAATTAATGTTGATTCAAAATCAGACAGATTGCAACTTTTGACTCCATTTAAAGAATGGGATGGAAATAATTACATGGAACTTCCATTATTAATTAAAGCAAAAGGCAAATGTACAACCGACCATATTTCAATGGCTGGACCATGGTTATCGTATCGTGGTCATTTAGAAAATATTTCTAACAATATGCTCATTGGTGCAGTAAATGCATTTACCGAAAAAACTAATTCAGTTAAAAATTTGCTCACCAGCGAATATAACGAAGTACCAAAAGTTGCAAAATCTTACAAAGAAAAAGGATTAGGATCAATTGTAGTGGGCGACGAAAATTATGGCGAAGGTTCATCACGCGAGCATGCTGCAATGGAACCACGTTTTTTAAATGTTAAGGTTGTGCTTGTAAAATCATTCGCACGTATTCACGAAACAAATCTTAAAAAACAAGGAATGTTAGGATTAACATTTATAAATAAAGACGATTATAACAAAATACAAGAGAATGATAGAATAGACGTTAAAGGATTGCATAAATTTGAAGAAGGAAAAAATCTATTAATCGTCTTACATCACTCTGATGGTACAACAGAAGAATTTGAAGTTGCACATACTTATAACAAGATGCAAATAGGTTGGTTTAAGGCAGGTAGTGCTTTAAATTTAATAGCAAAAGAAGCACAAATGTCAAAAGCATAAAAATTAAATAAAATGGAAGAAAAATCACCTGTAATTATTTGGACTAAAACTGATGAAGCTCCTGCATTGGCTTCTTACTCTTTGTTACCAATTGTAAATGCTTTTACCAAAGCAGCAAATGTAGAAGTTGAAACGCGCAACATTTCATTGGCAGGAAGAATTATTGCTAATTTTCCTGAGTATTTGAAAGAAGAACAACGAATGCCCGATTACCTTGCCGAGTTGGGCAAATTGACTTTAACAAAGGAAGCAAATATTATAAAATTACCAAATATAAGCGCTTCGGTACCTCAATTAATAGGGGCAATTAAGGAATTACAATCTAAAGGATATGCTATTCCAAATTATCCCGAAGAACCTAAAACGGAAGAAGAAGTTAAACTATTTGAAAGATTTGCAAAATTATTAGGTAGCGCTGCAAATCCTGTATTACGCGAAGGCAATTCCGATAGACGTTCAGCGGCTTCTGTGAAAAAGTTTGCTCAGAAAAATCCTCATAGAATGATGAAACCATGGAGTGCCGATTCAAAATCACACGTGGCTCACATGAACGCTAATGATTTCTTTGGAAATGAAAAGTCATTTGTTGCACAAAACAGCAATGGATTCAAGATTGAATTTACAAATACCAAAGGAGTTCATTCTGTTTTAAAAGATGGTTTGAAATTTACTGCAAATGAAGTAATTGATGGCACTTACATGTCGGCAAAGGCATTAAAAGAATTTTATGCTCAGCAGATTAAAGATGCAAAAGAAAAGGGAGTTCTTCTTTCTTTGCACCTTAAAGCTACCATGATGAAAGTTTCGGACCCAGTAATGTTTGGCTATGCTGTTGAAGTTTTTTACAAAGAAATTATTGACAAACATGCTAATGCATTAAAAGAAATCGGGTTTAATCAGAATAATGGCATTGCCGATTTGTATGCAAGATTAGAAAAACTTCCTATTGAAAAACAAAATGAAATAAAAGCAGATATTCTTGCACTTTACTCAAAACAACCTGCACTTGCAATGGTTGATGCCGGCAATGGAATTACCAATTTACACGCACCCAATAAGGTAATTATTGATGCTTCTATGCCTGTTGCTATTCGCGATGGCGGTAAAATGTGGGATTCTCAAAACAAATTGCAAGATACAAAATGTGTTATCCCTGATAGATGTTATGCTACAATTTATCAGGTTGTAATTGACGATTGTAAGAAAAACGGAGCATATAATCCTGCCACCATGGGTAGTGTTGCAAATGTAGGTTTAATGGCTCAAAAAGCTGAAGAATACGGCTCACATCCTACAACCTTTATTATAAAAGAAAATGGTGCAGTAAAAGTAGTTGCCGAAGACGGAACAATTTTATTGGAACAAAAAGTTGAAGGTGGTGATATCTGGAGAATGTCGAGAGCAAAAGATATTCCTATTAAAGATTGGGTAAAACTCGCAGTTACAAGAGCAAAATTATCAAATACTCCTGCTATTTTCTGGTTAGATAAAAATCGTGCTCATGATGCTCAGATGATAAAAAAAGTAGAGTTGTATTTAAAAGACTACGATTTAACAAATCTGGAAATTAAAATTATGTGTCCTGATGATGCGATAAAATACACACTCGAAAGAACCAGAGCCGGAAAAGACACGATTTCGGTAACAGGTAATGTTATGAGAGATTATTTAACCGATTTATTTCCAATTCTTGAACTTGGTACAAGTGCCAGAATGTTGTCAATTGTTCCTTTATTAGGTGGAGGTGGAATGTTTGAAACTGGTGCAGGCGGTTCTGCTCCAAAACACGTTCAACAATTTTTAGAAGTTGGTCATTTAAGATGGGATTCGTTAGGAGAATTTTTAGCCCTAACAGTATCTTTAGAACATTTGGGCAATAATTTCAACAATAAAATTGCACTCGATTTAGCTAAAGCACTTGATAATGCAGTTGCTAAATATCTCGAAAACCAAAAGGAGCCATCTAAAAAAGCTGGTGAACTTGATAATCGCGGAAGTCATTTTTATTTGGCAATGTATTGGGCTCAGGCACTTGCCGAACAAAATGGAAATAAAAATCTAAAAGAAAGATTTACTCCTATTGCAAAACAATTAGCAAAAAATGAAAGTGTAATTATTAAAGAAATTGCTCAAACTGTTGGAAAACCTATTGAAATTGGTGGATACTATTTGCCCGATGATGCAAAAGTAAAACAAGCATTAAGACCAAGCAATACTTTTAATAAGATAATTGATGCGATTTAAATTATATAGTGTTTGTCCATAATGTTCGATTTTTTCGTTACGCTTGTTTTGAAAACAGTCATTCCGCTTAGGCGGAACTCCTTGATTCTCAAAATTTAGCAAGCCTCAAACTCGAACATTACTCACATTTATTTTTATAGTTCGACAGGCTCACTAC
>JAVHRE010000227.1:0-3346 GCA_036171495.1 Bacteroidales bacterium | reverse complement strand
CATCTTTGTTTTTTTTCCTTTAGCAGCATCAATGTATGTCAGGCATTTTGCATCGTTTGGTAAATACTGTAATGTTTCTTCGGCAAGTTTTTTCAGGTTGCCCCAATCTTCGGTTTCATTGTACAATGCCATTAATGTGAAGCGGGCATTAATGTAAGCAGGGTTTGTTACAATACATTTACGCAGCATTTCCCTTGCCTCATCATATCTTTTTTGGTTATAAAGGAAATTACCATAATAATAATAACCCCTATCAATGTATTCGCCAATGGCTATGGCATTTTTAAAATACTGCTCTGCTACGGCAGTATTGTTAAGTGCAGAATGCAGTACTCCCAGATTGATATAAATAAGCGAATAATTCGGATTCAGTTTCAACGCTTTTTCAAGATATGTTTTTGCAATAAGATAATTTCCTTTTCGCATCTGCGACAAGGCATAATTCATAAGTCCTCTGCCGTTATTCGGACTTTTCTGTGCCACGTCGTACCAAAGCGATTCCTCAGAATTCCAAACTTTATTTCGCTTATGTGTTCCATAAGCAAATCCGCCAAGAATACCAATAATGAGGATTCCTGTTATAATTTTTCTTGCAACTGATGAAATAAATTTCTTTTCATCTTTAAGGATAAAAAGATAAATGAAAATATATACAAATGCCAGTGCAAGTCCGATATATGGAAAGTAAACACGATGGTCATTTAACACTTCTGATAAAGGAGCAAAACTGGAAGTCGGGAGTAGTGCAATAAAAAACCAGAAAATCCCGAAAGATACCGGGCGGAAAATAACATTTCTTGATAATCGCAGCGCAAGCCAGAGCATTCCGATAATGAACATTATTCCCATAAGCAGCCGTATATCTAAAATCGTTGAAAGCGGTTGCCAGTCGGTATCAGCAGAAAGTTCAGTAGGGAGAATGAATGTTTTAAAATATTGAACCATTACAAATGGTTGTGTTATTAAGTAATCCCATCGTGATATAATAGCCCAAACAACTGTTTTGGGTGTCATAAAATTGGAAAAGAGAAACAATCCGCTTCCAATAATCAATATATGAAAGATGGAAATAAACGAACCCCAAACTTTTTTCCAGTTTTCTTTATTAAATATCCTGCTCAGGTCTGCTTGTTTTTCGAAAAGAACGATATAAACAAAAAGAATTGGACCAAACATCAAAGTAGGTTCTTTCACAAAAAAACCAAAAATATATGGGAGCAGATAAAAATGATATTTTCTTTTTTGCGGGTAATAAATGTAAATTACCAAAGCAAGCATAATCATCAAAGTAGAAAAGCCGTCGGAGCGTGATAAGATATAGTTAACAGTTTCTGCCAATGCCGTGTGATAGCAATAAAGTGCAACAATAAACAACGCAAAATATTTATTCCATTTATGATTTATTGTTAAATCAAGAAGTTTTTTAAAAAGAAGGAACATCAGAATTGCCTGAAGAATAAAACAGAGAAATATGGAAAGATGAAAATAGAAAGGTTTTAATCCTGCATCAGCAATGTAAAACGAATTGGCACCGATATTCAGCGGGTCCTTTGTTGCGAGCCAGTAATCAACTGTGTTTAGTGTTGTTAGTCCGGGACGATAAGCCTGATTTTGGGGTAAGGAACTGGTGGTGCTTGCGTCAGTAAAGAATTTTGGGATGTTATTTATATTTCTTATCCAGACATTATTTACTATCGTATGATCATCGTCAAAATGAAAAGAATTATTAAAATGATTGGAATAAGTAATTATAAGTCCCGTCAGCAGCAAGATACATAGACCATAAAAACGAAATTTATCTGATAATAAAACTTTCATAGATGCTTTTTCTTTATGAATAAAATTTAAAGTTTCTGGTTTTTAGTTTCGGGTTTAACTAAAAACTACAAACCATAAACTTTTTTTTATTTTTTCGCTTAGTTATATTTAGTAATTTTACGGCAAATTTATTAATTATTATAAATAAAACAACCTTATGAAAAATCTTAAGAACAAAGTAAAAGCAAATAGCAGCAAGCTAGTTAATGTGGTTATTTCAATTTTAATTATACTTCCATTGTGTTATCTTTTTTATGTAAACATTGAAAAAGCAGGTGCATCAGATGTAAAAGCTGAACCATTTTTATTAAAAAATACCCCTCCCGATTCTGCTATAATAAAGTTGCAGGCAGCTTACGATAATGCCAATGCCAGTCCGAACGAAGCAAATTTTATCACCTTAAGCCTTCAATATTATAGCATTGCTAAGTATAAGGAATGTATTGCTGCTGCCCAAAAAGCGATTAAATACAATCCTAACAGTTATTCGGCATACAATAATTTGTGCTGTTCATATAACCAGCTTGGTATGTGGGATGAAGCTGTTGCTGCGGGGAAAAAAGCCCTTGAAATTGCTCCCGGCGACCAGTTAGCCACAAACAATCTTAATGTTTCACTTGATGGAATGAAAAAACAATATACATCTATTGTAGATGCAGAAGCACTTGTTAAGAACTCTCCTAATGAAGCAAATTACTTAAATCTGGCGTATTTGTATTATCAATCAAAGAAATACGAGCTTTCTATTAGCCTGTATAAAAAAGTAATAGAAATCAATAAAAATAATGTAACTGCATACAACAATATTTGTTCGGCTTACAATGAACTTGGCAAATGGAAAGAAGCAGCCGAGAATTGCGAAAAAGCACTGAAGATTGATTCGACTTTTACACTTTCTAAGAATAACCTGAAAGTTGCAAAAGACAATTTGAAAAAATAATTTCCTGTCAAATTGTCTTGAAAGTTGTTATTCGGGAGAATTAGAAAAAAGACAGGTATTACTTGTCTTTATCCATCATTTCACGAATTTTCTTTTCTTCCCATTTTGCCCCAAAAATCCTGCCTTTTGAATATACACTTAGAGCATGTGTACATAATCCAACCCCCCAACCAACAAGGGGATAATAAAACCAATATTTTTCAGGCGATGATATTAAATTAATAATAACCATTCCTAAATTCACAATAACATAAATTATTGCATGAATATAAAGACCTTTTAGTTCTTCAAGTCGTTCTTTAGCTCTTTTGTATTTTTCGATATCTTCCATAGAATAAATTTTATTCAAAAGTAAATAAAAAAACTGATTATAAATCAGCTTTTTTAAATTTTGTCGAACAGTGAACCCACGACCCAGTGAGATTAATGATTATTTCTTTACAATTTTCTTGAATTCAAAAGTTTTTCCATCATTAAATTTTACAATATAAACACCAGATTCAAAATCTGTTGTTTTTACAATAGTTTTTTCTGTTAAGTTTCCATTAAAAACAATTTTCCCAATTGAATTTAAAATCTCAAAATTAA
>JAVHRE010000226.1:0-16137 GCA_036171495.1 Bacteroidales bacterium | reverse complement strand
GTGTCGATAAATGTAGTTCTTGATAGTATTATCAATATTAATTGCGCCAATAATAACAGTTTAGGAAGTATTTATGTTCATGGTACGGGAGGTCTTGCTCCTTATACGTATATATGGTCTCATGGAGCGATAACATCCGGAATTACAAATCTTGGTATTGGAAATTACACAGTAACTGTTATTGATAGTCACGGATGTTCCAATTTTTCGACATATTCTATTCAAAACACATATAATTTATATTCATCTGCTTATATTACAAATGCCAATTGTACGAATAATGGCATGGCAACTTTAATACCATCTGGTGTAAACCCACCCTTTACTTTTTTATGGAATGATTCATTATCTCAAACATCGGCTACTGCTACAAACTTATCACCAGGAGCTTACCAAGTAACAATCACAGATGCTAATGGATGTACAATTTCACCATACGTTTATGTTTCTAATTCGTGCTTTAACGTTATTAAAGGAAGGGTTTACGTTGATTATAACCATAATTGCATTCAGGATGTCGGTGAGCCTGGAATACCCAATATGATTGTCATTTCAAATAACAATTTTTTCGGTTCAACGAATAGCAATGGAGATTATATTATTCATACTTATTCTATGAACAATATAGTTGCATTAAGCAATTACCAAACGAACGGTTACACGCTAATATGCCCGTCTTCAGGAACTTTAAATATTAATTTGACAACTTTGGGTGATTCTTCTCTTGTAAATAACTTTGGGGTAATACCTGCATATCCGGATTTTAGAATTTTCCCCGCTTGGACCGGTGCAAACCCCGGCTTTAATAAAACATATAAACTTTACGGTTCAAATATTAGTCCGGTTACACAAAGTGCAATATTACGATTAACTTACGATTCCGTTTTACAATATATCGGGAGTAATCTTGGAGGAGTTCATAATATTGGTTTACATACTGTTGAATGGAATGCAAACAACATATCGCCATGGAGCTATTGGAATCCTGGAGCAATACCTCAGGCAACTTTTTATGTACCAACATCAGTATCAATTACAGATACTTTGCATACTTGTGTAGAAATATTACCAATTGTTGGTGATGTTAATCCATGGGACAATACTCGTTGTTTTGATGAACAAGTTACAGGTTCTTTTGATCCCAACTCAAAAGATGTTCTTCCACGTGGGCTGGGTACTCAGGGTTTTATAACAACCAACGATTCGGTGTTATTTTACACTATACATTTCCAAAATACCGGCAACGATACTTGCTTTACTGTTGAGATAAAAGACACACTTTCGCAATATCTTGAACCGGCAAGCATTATTCCCGGAGCTTCAAGTCATCCTTACACTTTTACTCTTTCTGAACATGGAATTTTAACTTTCCGTTTCGACCAGATTCTTTTGCCCGATAGTAATATTAATGTATCAGGCAGCAATGGCTATGTTAATTATACCGTAAATTTAAAACAAAGTCTTCCTATTGGCACCGAAATAAAAAATACTGCATCAATATTTTTTGATTTTAATGCCCCTGTTATAACAAATACTACATTAAATACAATTGCATCAACGCTTCAAATAAAAGAAGTTGAAAGCAAGGCTATCATTTCGGCATGCCCCAATCCTTTTAAAGATTACACAACTATTAAAATTAAAACAGATGAAACTAACGTAAATTATTCCTTTGAATTAATTGATATTATTGGGAATGATGTTATGAAAATAAATAACATTAAAACAAAAGAATTTAATATCACTAATTCTAAATTAGTTGAAGGAATTTATTTTTATATTGTTAAAACTAATGATAAAATTATTGGCAGCGGGAAATTAATAAAAAATTAAACTACAGATTAATTTATAATTGGCATTGGTAACTATGTATAGATTTTATTTTTATTGTCATGCTGACGAAATAAGCATCTTTTTTATATATTTCATAAAGGTTATGAGTGGGGCGGAGATTCTTCGCATACTCAGAATGACAGTGGGGAGCATGGTGGAACCCATTCCCTTTTATTCTGAATTTTTTTGTCATTCTGAGTGATTAGCGAAGAATCTTATCAAAAATATAACATAAAACTATAGTTAGTTAACAATGCCTAAAATAGTTACGATTTAATTTATAATGGGACTCAGTATTCACTATAGCGGAAAATTCAATCCGGAGGCATCATTATCAGAAATGATTAATGAGGTAAAAGACATTTGTGAAATTAACAAATGGAAATACTTTATTTTTGATACAGAATTTCCGAAATCCGGTTTTACAAGAACTTATAATAACAACGTTTACGGAATTTGCTTTACACCTCCAAAATGCGAGACTATTTCGTTTGAATTTTTATCGAATGGAAGAATGAGCAGTATTATAAATTTAAAAACATTTGGTTTTTCGAAACGTGTTGATTACAAAAAGTATGTTTACATGATATCAGTTAAAACTCAATATGCCGGGATTGAAGTTCATGCGTTTATTATTCAGTTTTTAAGATATTTAAGTAAAAAATATTTCATTAATTTTAATCTTGCTGATGAAGGTAATTATTGGGAAACAGGCGACTATGAAGTTTTAAAAAAGCAGTTTAATTTGTATAATACTCTGATGGATGACTTTTGTTTGGGTTTGCAAACATTAGAGTTACAGGATGGAGAAACAATAGAAGATTATTTTAAAAGATTAATGAATAAAATTCATGCAAACAGAATAAAAGGGGAGAAGGAATAGTCGAAAAATTTAATTCTAATATTCATATTGTTATAGATTTTAACATAAATTAACGATTAATATATTTTGGATATCGTGTTTTTTTATTGTATTTTTAACAATAAATTTTTAGTTTATTAACATTTTAAAAAACATACATTATGAAAAAATCTTTACTTTTTCTTTCGTTCATTGGTCTTTTTTGTGCAGGAAATGTTTCTGCTCAAATGACTGTTAGTATTTCAATTAATAACGATGCTTCAATTTGCACAGCACCTTGCAATGGTTCAGCAACGGTGCAAATTACAGGAGGAACTCCTCCATATAACATTGGATGGCTAAGTGGTCAAACAACGCAAACAGTTACTGATTTGTGCCCCGGTTCAATCGGAGTATATGTACTTGATTCCTCTTCGCCTATTCCATCTTATGGAAATGCTTCCGGTTCAATAAGTTGTCTGACAACAATTGCGAAAACCTTTTCTGAAAATACAATAAAAATACTACCTAATCCTGTTTCCGGTAGTTTTTCATTAACTTTTAATTCTAATTTACAGGGAAATTCTAAATTAAGAATATTAAATGTAATTGGAGAAACAATTTATAACGAAACCATCGAAACAACAGGTGTTTTACAAAAAGACATAAATGTTTCTTCTTTTGCTAAAGGAGTTTATTTCATAGAAATTGTAAATGAAACAAATATTTATCGTAGCAAATTTATAAAGGAATAAGGTATAGAGGAATAAAGTATAAAGGAATAAGAGGTATAAAGGTATAGAGGTATATGGTTTTTAGAACTTAGTATTTGGAATTTGTTATTTGTTCATTGTTCATTGTTCATTGTTCGTAGTTTGGTATTTGGAACTTGGAATTTGGTATCTTGTGATTCCGGAGCGATTCGAACGCTCGACCCACAGCTTAGAAGGCTGTTGCTCTATCCAACTGAGCTACGGAACCAATTAGTGTTTGTACATAATGTCCGATTTCTACGTTATTCTCGTTTTAAAAATTAGTCATTCCGCTTAGGCGGAACTCCTGATTTTTAAAACTTCGAATGCCTTGAACTCGGACATTCTGACTCAAACACTGACTTTATAGACAGATATTAATTAGGTGTGCAAAATTACAATAATTTTTGAGCTTCGCAAACTTCAATTAAAACTCCATGCGAAGATTTCGGATGAATAAATGCAATATTTAATCCCTCGGCACCTTTTCGCGGAGTTTTATCAATTAAATTAACTCCTTTATTATCTAATTCCTGCAATGTATTTTCGATTTTATTTACAGCAAAAGCTATATGATGAATTCCTTCACCTTTTTTTGAGATAAAATTTCCAATTGGTCCATCGGGTTCGGTTGACTCTAAAAGTTCAATTTTTGTGTTCCCTACCATAAAAAATGCAGTTTTTACTTTTTGGTCTTTTACTTCTTCAATCAAATAACACTTTAACCCAAGCATTTTTTCATAAAATTTTACTGCCTCTGACAGATTCGATACGGCTATGCCAATATGCTCAATATGAGTTATTTTCATTGTAAATATAATTAATAATTAATGATGTAATTTTTTTACACAATATTAACAATAAAAAATTGTTTGTAGTAAATGAAATTTTCATATATTTGTATTTCAAAAATAAAATTAAATTTTATGAAAAATTTATTGTTATTTGTTTTCATTTGTTCTTTGTTATTTGTAGGTTGCAAACAAAAAGATAAACAACCTCCTTTAATTATTCTTAATGGTGATAATCCTATGACTGTTATCTTAAACTCGTGGTGGCACGACCCGGGAGCTACCATTGATGATAATTTTGATGGGAATAGTATTCAAAACTCTATTACTGTTACTCATAATATTTCTATTAGTGGTCCGGCTAATGGTGAAGGTCCAACAAAATTAACTGGTACATATCAAGTTACATATACTGCAAAAGATAAATCCGGTAACGTTGCGACTGTTGTAAGAACTGTAAATGTTGTTAACTCTGCCGGAAAATATGCTACTAAATATGAAACACATATTGATGCAGATGTTCTACATCAAATTGTGAGAGATACTATAATTTTATCGCAAGACATCACTTTTGATACAAGAACAAATTTCAAAGCTTGGTTTCCAAAATTGGGTGGTAAAATAAATACAAATCCAGATTCGATAGTTAGTCCTGCTGATACTATTGCTAATACAATTAGAGTTTGTGGTTTTTTTGTAGCTGATTCTATTAGAATTCCTCGTCAAACTTATTATATTAAAGAAAAAGTTGGTAGTAATATAGTGCCTTATTTATTTCAGGTTATGGGAAAGCTTGGACAATGTAAAATTACCGATACTATTGGTTTGGAGTTTACCATAAATTATAAAATTGAAAAATATAGAACAGTTACTAGTGGATGGGATAAGGATACTCTGGGTCGTTATTGGAAAATTTTTAAAAGCGATGATGTTACTGAGAAGTGGTATAGTTTTTAAACAAAAAATATAATATTTTAAAACGAAAAGCTACCTTTGTGGTAGCTTTTTTTATGAAAAATTATTTTGAACAAATAAAAGTACTATTGTTTCGTATTAGTATTTTGCTAATTGTTTATCAAATTAGCAGATTGTTTTTTTTTGTTTTCAATTTTTCAACTTTTAAAGTTTCAAATACAAGCGATATTATTATTTCGTTTATTTGGGGAATACGTTTCGATTTATGGGTTATTTTATGGTTTAATTTATTGTATATTTTGTTTTTTGTTTTTCCTAATAATTTAATAAACAGGAAAGGGGTTCAGCGTTTTTTACATATTTATTTTATTGTTGTTAATTCGATTGTTATTATTCCAAATTTTGTTGATATTGAATATTTTAAATTTACAAATAAACGTTCTACTTCCGATTTGTTTAGCCTAATTAGTACCGGTGATGATACATTGAACTTGCTTCCTCAATTTATAAAAGACTTTTGGTATATATTGTTAATGTGGTTTTTTATTATAATTATTTTATATAGAACATATAATCTGGTTACAATAAAACGAATAAAAGATGAAATTTATAAAACTAAACACATTGTATATCAGTTAATAATATTTGTGTTAACCGGAATTTTAATGTTTGCAGTTTTAAGAGGCACAAATTTACGACCTGTAAATATAATGAGTGCAGCTCGTTTTGTTACATCAAAAGAAGTTCCGCTTGTATTAAATACACCTTTTACAATAATCAGAACATTAAGCAAAGATAATTTACAAGTTCGAAATTACTTTAACGAAAAAAATGCAGAAAAAATTTATTCTCCTGCATACAAAGTACCGTTAAATGTTAATGTTTCAAATAAAAAAAAGAATGTGGTAATTATTATACTCGAAAGCTTTTCGAAAGAATATATTGGATATTTTAACAAAAATTGCATAGGATTTACGCCATTTCTAGATAGTTTATTCAGCAAAAGTTTAGTTTTCGAAAACAGTTATTCAAATGGTAAAAAAAGTATAGAATCGTTACCGGCAATACTTGCAGGAATACCATCGTTAAGCGAAACTCCGTATGTGTTATCAAAATATTCGACTAACAGAATTGAAGGGCTACCAAGTATTTTAAAAAAACATGGTTATAACACTTCATTTTATCACGGTGGAAGTAATGGTACTATGGGTTTCGACAATTTTTCTTTTATTGCCGGATGCGATAAATATTATGGCAAAAACGAATACCCTAAATCTTCCGATTACGATGGGACATGGGGAATATGGGACGAACCTTATCTTAATTATTTTGCAGAGCAATTAGATAGCAAAAAAGAACCGTTTTTTTCTGTAGTTTATACACTTTCATCGCATCACCCATATAAAGTACCGGAAAAATATAAAACGAAACTACCGAAAGGGAAATACGAAATTTTTCAAAGTATTGCATATACTGATTTAGCTCTACGCCAGTTTTTTGAAAAAGCCAAAAAGTATAAATGGTTTAATAATACAGTGTTTTTAATTACAGCTGACCATACTTTTTGGGCTTTAAATGATTTTTATAACAATAGAATTGGAATGTATTCGGTACCAATTGTAATGTATTGTGCTTCTGACACATTATTAAAAGGGAATAATGTTAACATTGTGCAACATTCAGATATATCACCGACATTATTACAATATCTTGGTTATTGCGATTCGTTAGTTTGCTTTGGCAGAAGCGCTTTTGATACTTCCAGTTTTCATTTTTCAATTAACTATATAAGTGGCAATTATCAACTTGTTAAAAATAATTATATTCTTTTGTTTGATGGTGATAAAAGCGTAGCTTTGTTCAATTATAAAAACGATGCAATGTTAACTCATAATATTCTTGATAGTTTAATAAATACTCGTGTTGAAATGGAAAATTTAATCAAATCAATAATTCAGAGTTATAATAATAGATTAATATTAAATAAGTTGACTGTAAATTAGTTGTTTTTATTAAGTCAAGTATTTTGTAAATGGCTAAAATATCCTAAATTTTAAATCCTTATTTTTTATGGGGCGTTTTTTTACGATAGAAGTTTTACATAAATTTTTAAAGTTTGGTGTAGTTGGTTTTTCTGGTGTAATTGTTGATTTTGGATTTACATTTTTATTCCGTAACATTCTAAAAATAAATCAGTATATTGCAAATGCAATAGGTTTTACTTTAGCTGCGTCGTCAAATTATATTTTAAATCGTGTTTGGACTTTTGAAAGTAATAACCCTAAAGTTTTAATTGAATTTAGTGAGTTTTTCGTAATTTCGTTAATAGGGTTGGGAATTAACAGTTTAATTTTGTGGCTCTTGGTAAGTAAATTTAAAATGAAATTTTATTTTGCTAAAGTTATTGCAATTGGAATTACGACTGTTTGGAACTTTATAGCTAACTTGATATTTACTTTTAATTAAAGAGAGTTTGAATCAGAATTCCCGATATACTTACATCCGATAACTATCGGGTTATGACTTTCTATTTTTAGGCTGAACAGGATATTCAAGCAGTTCCCGGTATTTGTTTCACAGTCCTCTGCTGACTGTTTGAACAATTATAAAGTTTTGTGGCTTCCTTTATACAATTCATACTCTAAGTATAAACATTCTATTGGTCCATTAAAAATTTTAACTTTTTTTGAAGACTTCAATCCAATTGATTTGGCTTCATCGTTTTTCATTAAAATTAAGCCGGCTTTAAAACCTATGTATGAATTTTTCAGTTTGTTACCAATATTTTTATTAAATGTGTAAACATCATCTAATTTAAGACGCTCTCCATAAGGAGGATTAAAAATTAAAGTGCCGGAATTTTTTCCGGGATTTGAATTGAAAAAATCTTCTATTTTAAAATCAATAAAATCTGTAACCCCGGCATTTTTTGCGTTTTTAAAAGCTATATCAATAACAGCAGAATTTATATCGGAGCATACAATTTCGGCTTCTGATGTAATAATTTCAGAATTAGCTCTTTCTTTTACAAATTCCCATTCGTTGCTATTAAAGGAATTCCAATGCATAAAAGAGTAGTTCTTTCTGTTATAGCCCGATGGAGTATTTGTAGCGATATATGCAGCTTCAATGGGAATTGTTCCTGAACCGCACATTGGGTCAATAAAAAAAGATTTTTTATCCCATTTTGACAATAGAATTAAACCCGCTGCAATTACCTCATTTAATGGTGCATCGCCTGTGTTTTCGCGATAACCTCTTTGGTTTAAAGGTTTTCCCGAACTATCTAACGAAACTACAACTTGAGCTTCGAAAATATGCACATTTATAACAATATCCGGATTGGTTTTATCAACTGATGGACGAATTTTAAATTTGTTTCTAAAATAGTCAACTATTGCATCTTTTGTTTTTTGAGCCACAAAACCTGTATGTCTAAAAATATTTGAGTATGCGGATACATCAACATAAATGGTTTTTTTATAATCAAAATAATTTTCCCAATTGATGTTGTATATGTTGTTATATAGTTCAGTATCATTTTGGGCATTAAATTTTGTAACAGGCATTAAAATGCGTAAAGCCGTTCGCAGGCAATAATTTGCTTTATACAAATCGGTTAAATTACCAGCAAAAGATACTGCACGTCTTAATATTTTTATGTCTTTAAAATTATATGATGATAATTCTTCTGAAAGAATTTGTTCGAGACCTGCCGATGTTTTTGCAACAAAGTTCATTTATTATTTTTTATTTAATTTTCTTGTAAGTTTTGCGATAACGTGTTTACCACATTTTTCGCTTAAAATTGTGAAAATGTTATCATCAAGTTCTTTATAACGATATTCCGAATTATCTTTATTTGTGCCAAACACATAATCGCCAAAGTTTTTGTTATTAGAAATTTTCTCATCTTTATAGGCGTTAGTTGACCACTCGCCAAGTAACTTATCTTGATTTCCTTTATATAGTTTAAATGTAGCGTCGGCATTACAACTACTTAATTGAAAAGTTTTTCCATTATATTTGGATTTTTCATCATTTACAGTTTCGGAACCTGAACTTTCTTTTATGGTAAAATCTGAAATTATTAACACAAAATTTGCACTTTGTTTTTCATCTTCAACTATTGTTAAATTATAAATCACAGATTCCGATTTTAATCCTTTTATAAATGCTTGTTTGTATTCATTCCACTTTGTTTCGTTTATGTACTTACTATTAATACAAGCGTTTACTTTGGTTTCGGTTGAAAATTTAACTATCATGGTTGAACTTTCCTTTAAAGGTCTTCCGATATAACAATTTGTAAATAAGGCAAATGTAATGATAGTAATGAAAATTAAAGTTTTCATTTTTGCTAATCGTTTAATTCAAAAAAAATCCACTTTGAAGGGCAAATTTCGATTAAAAAGCGTTTATTATCAAATTTATCTACAAAAAATGATGAAAAGGGAACATTATTAATTAAAATGGTATTTGAGCTAATATTTTTTAAATCAATTATTTGCTCATCTGGTTCGTAATTCTGTTTAATTCCGGTGTTCTTTATCAATATATTTTTATTTTTTGAATTGTATTTGTTTTTTATCAAGTTGTTGTTAGTGTCATTTGTTATTTGATAAATAATTTGAAATATACTGTCATTCTTATAATTGTAGTCAATTTTATAAATTTGACTTGCATCTGAAATATTTATTTGCTTTAATAATTCATTTTCGTATTGATAATTATATTCATTTGAGATATAGAATGTTCCATACTGTTTATCATTTTCTTTAACTTGAGGGAATTGAAAATCAAAAAAACTCCATTCATAATGTTTTGCTAAACCTAAATTGTTATATTCAGAAATATGAATTAAATATTTGATATTTGAAATTGGATAGCCAATAAATTGATTGTCAGCAATTTTTTCTGTAAATGAAATTTTATTAATTTGATATTCAGCAATTTTCGAATGATTTAATAAAATGGCATCAGAATCTTCAGCAAATTTAATGATGCTGTTTTGTGCATTAACTATAACTGATGAAAATATAAGTAATACAGCAATTTTAAGCATTATTTTTTGTTGTGCTTCTGCTGCTCAACTTTAGTTGTATCTATGGGAATAATTCTAATGGAATCGCGTTCTTCTAAAATTTTTACAATAGGGTCGTGCTCTTCAATAATTTTAGGGGTTATATTTTTATTACATGAATAAATTAAAGTAAAAACAATTAATGCAACAAAAGATATTTTAATGTGATGCATTACATAAATTTATTAATCACCAAGTTTTTTTTCAGAATCTTCTATAGCTTTTTCTTTGCTTTTTTTACTTTCTTCAGATGTGTTTACTTTAGCTTTTTGTAATACGCCTTCGAGATGGAAACCTGGAGTTTTAATACCTCTTTCTTCTTTATTATTGGTAAAATAAATTTTTCCTTGTGGTTGATAAGTAATTCCCATTTCGGCATCGAACAAAAGAGTATCTGATAAGTCTTTAGTAATATAAACTGAAAAGTTTGAAAAACCCCATTTTTTAAATTTCCACATATAGTCCCATGCTTCAACTTCAGTTTTATCATCAGTTTTATAAACTACAACATCGGCTTTAGAAATATCATTAACCTCTAAAAGAACTTGATTAGCATCGCCCGGGTCAGACATTTCAATAACTGTTTGAGCATTCAATATGTTTGAATTTATCGAAAATACAAACATTAAAATAAACATTAAGTTTATTCTCATTTTTTTGAAATTTATAAAAATTATATAAAAATTAGATATACAAATATAACTAAAAATTTTAATATCACAAAAAAAAATAAAAATTATGAACAATTACAATTACCATTATTGCATTTATTTTTTTTTGTTTTTAATGATTTAATAATTAGAATTATTGCTGCAATTATTGCAACTAACACTATTAATATGGTAAGTATATTATAAATCATTTTAATAAAATATTTTTCCAATTGTTTGAACAATAAACGCTAAAAACCACGCTAATGTTGTTGAATAAAAAATTGTAAAAACTGCCCATTTCCATGTTCCTGTTTCTTTTTTAATAGCTGCAATAACTGCAATGCATGGAAAGTAAACTAAAATAAAAATCAAATAAGATAAGGCAGTAATTGGGTTAAACAATTTTTTATTTGAATTTTCATTTATTGTGGTTTCACGAATTTTGTATATTAAAGTTTGATTTGATAAATTTGGTTTGTTATCAGCTTGAAATAACACTCCTAATGTGCTTACCACTATTTCTTTACCAGATATTCCAGCAAGTAAACTTATACTCATTCGCCAATCGAAACCTAAAGGATACATTACCGGTTCAATAAATTTACCGATTTTACCTATGTATGAGTTTTCGAGATGCTTGGCTTTAATTTTATTGTCAATAAAATTTATTTTTTGCTTTATTGTAGTTAAACTATCTGCTTTACAATGCTTTAAATTTAATTCTAAATTTTGCTTCATTATTTTATCATTTTGAGAATATGTGGTTTTACGTGGAAAATAACCTAATGCCCAAATAATTATAGAAGCTATTAATATTACTCCAGATATTTTTTTTAAATATTGCAAAGCCTTACTCCACATGTGTTTTGTGATGTTTTTAAGAGTTGGCATTCTGTATGGTGGAAGTTCCATAACAAAGGGCATATCTTTTGCCTTAAAAATCGTTTTCTTAAAAATAACAGCCATTAATGCAGCTAATAATATTCCTGTTATGTAAATTAAAAATAGAACATTACCCGGATGTGATGGAAATATTGCACCAATTATAAGTATATAAATAGGAAGCCTTGCACTACACGACATAAACGGATTAATAAGAATTGTTAAAATTCTATCGCTTCGGCTTTCTATTGTTCGTGTTGACATAATTGCCGGAACATTACATCCAAAACCCATAATTAGTGGGATAAATGATTTTCCGTGTAAACCAATTTTATGCATTATTTTATCTACAATAAAAGCTGCACGTGCTAAATAACCTGTATCTTCCATTAACGAAATAAAGAAGAATAGTATTAAAATATTGGGTAAAAATACAATTACACCTCCAACTCCATGAACAATTCCATCTACTAATAAATCTTTAAATGAACTGTCAACTAATGTGTTATTAAGCCATGTACCAATAATTTGCACTAAATTATCAATCCAATTCATCGGATACTTTCCAAGCGTATATGTTGATTGAAACATTACCCACATGAATATTATAAAAATTGGGAAACCAAACACTTTATGTGTAATAAATGTATCAATAATTTTTGATTTATTTATTGTTTTGTCTGGACCGTCTTTATATGTTTCTTTTAATGCACCTGCTATAAAACCATATTTTGCATCGGTTATAAGTGTTTCGCTATCTTCATCTAAATTGCTTTCTAATAAATCTATACTTTTTTTAACATTGTTCAGAATTTCTACGTTGTTGTTACATTGTTCAATTAAGCTAATTACATTTTTGTCTTTTTCAAGTAATTTTATTGATAAAAACCTTGACGAAAATTTATCGGTAATACTTTTGTTTAGCTTAATTTTATCCTGAATTATTTTAATTTGAGCTTCAATGTTTTCGCCGTAATTAATGTGTATATGTCTATATATTTGAGAATTATCTTCGTATAATTCAATAACTTTATTGAATAAATTAATAATTCCTCGTCCTCTTGAACTTACGGTTGGAGCTACGGGAACTCCAACCATTGCACCAAATTTATCGAAATCAAATTTATCGCCTTTTTTTTCTAACTCATCAAACATATTTAAGGCAATTACAACTTTAACATCCATGTCAATGAGTTGGGTTGTAAGATATAAATTACGTTCTAAATTTGAGCTATCAATAACATTAATTACAACATCAGGCAATTCATTAAAAATATAATTTCTAACATACAATTCTTCGGGCGAATATGCCGATAACGAGTATGTTCCTGGTAAATCTATAACATTAATAGTATATCCATTTTGATTAAATATAGCAGATTTTGCGTCTATTGTTACACCACTATAATTACCAACGTGCTCGTGCGAGTTTGAAGCGTGATTAAAAAGTGTTGTTTTACCACAATTTGGATTTCCAATTAAAACAACATTAATGATTTTTCCTTTTTCACTTGCTTTTTGTATTAAAAATTCTTCGGTTACAAGATTATTTTGTTCGGTGTTAGTAATTTCCTTTAATGCTTCAGTTTCTGTAATTACTTCTATTAATGATGCTTCGGATTTTCTAAGACTAACTTCATAACCCATAATTTCATAAACTACCGGGTCGTTAAGGGGAGCTCGTTTTATTGCTTTTACTATTTTTCCTTTAACGAATCCCATTTCGGTAATTCGTTTTCTGAATGCTCCCCTACCTTTAATTTTAACAATTACAGCTTTGTCGTTTATGTTTAATTCCGATAATATCATTATTTAGATTAAATAAACACAAAGGTAATGTTTTATTAATTTTTCAATAAATAAATAAGATTTATTAATTTTTAAATAATAAAATTATGTTGTTGCATTAATGTTTGTAACTTTGTTCAAATAATTATTATGTGCGAAGAGAGTATAAATAAGAAAATATACGAATTATTAGGAGAAAATCCAGATAGGCTTGCTATTATCGAAGAAAATATACCTATCAAAGTTCAAATGGAATATTTTGATTATGCTAATTTAATTAGAAAAGAAAATAATTACGATAACATATTAAAAGATAAAGAGCTTTTATTTTTAAACGACACATCCTTAATTTCAAAAAAGGAAATATTATCAAAACTTGCATGTTTAGATTTACCCGAAGCATACCGAACAATAGAAAAATATTTGCAACTTCCTGATAAAAAATTAATTAACTGGGCAAAACTTGCTTTGTTCGAATGTAAAATGTTATTGGAAAGTTCGCTTTTAGATCAAAATCATGTTTTAATTTCGTCGGGTTTAGGTGGTAAAAACAATATGTTAAGGTATTTTATTGTTGTGTTTTTAAAGAATGAATTTTCTTTTGACGTTACTAGGAAAAAAGTTGTAGCTAATGAATTTGATTCTGTTTTAAAAAAAAATAATTGCGAAACTGAACTGCTAAAATTTTACAATAAATATTTCACACTTACTGCATTAGTACCCCTTAACGTAGATTTAAAAACTACATTTTCAGATGCAATTAATGAATGTAATCAATATGGCAATTTTTTAGTTGATAGTTTTATTGTTACCAATGTTAAAAAACTTACAATTTCAGAAATAAATAGTTTGTTCGAAAAACTTAATAATAACGTAAATGAATAATCTTGTTAATGTAGCAATACAAGTACTTCCAAATAGTAAAAGTATTCATCCATATAATATTGTAGATAAGGCAATTGAACTTATTCAAAAGTCGGGTTTAAAGTATAGAGTTTGTCCATTCGAAACCGTTGTTGAGGGCAAACTTGATGTGATTTTAAGAATGGTTGAAGAAATTCATACAGTATGTTACAATTCCGGAGCTGAAACTATGATGACTTATATTAAAATACAAAGTTCAGCAAATAAAGATGTTACAATTGAGGATAAAATGGAGAAGTACGGTTAATTTCTGTGTTTAAATGTGATTTTGTAACTACTTACAGCAAAAGTAAATATAAATTGTTTCATTGATTCATTGTTAAATTGTTAATAAATCGCTTTACTCCGTTTGATAACCTTGTTGAATAACGATTGTTTACCCCGTTAGATAGGTTGAAAAACAATAAAAACTGAAGAGAAACAATAATTATTTTACGGTGTAAACAACAATGAAACAATTTAACAATGAAACATTTTAAATTAGTATAGTCTTCCGCTCAATCGGAACAAGTAGTGGCTAAAAAGAGCAGGGGCTGAGTAGTTATAAATATTATTTAATCGGCAAACATATTAGTTTTTTAGAATATTCGATATTATCAAGTTTTATTTTCACAAAATAATAACCTGCTATTAGTTCTGTTGATAGAACACTTATTTTAATGTTATTAATTCCTTCAATTGATTTTACTTGCACATTGTTAATGATGTTTCCGGTAATATCAACTATTGAAACAATTGCATTTTGTAATTTATCAGAATAAAAACTAATTGTAGCATCGTTAGTAAATGGATTAGGATAAATAAAAGCATTATTTGGTTGAGTTTCACTTTTTAAAATGTTTGTTGTTGTGGTAGAATAATCTAAAGCCCAACCCGAAGCTTGTGTTGAGGAATTTGTCATAAACCTAATTCCAACAACTGGAGCTTGAACTGTAAGTGGTTGCATTGGTGGAGTTAAATAATTATAAGTTGCTATTACATTTGAAGCCAAAAAATTATTTTTATACACTTTTACATAATCACCAACATTATCAGTTGCAAGATTAAATTCTGTAAAATTAAGAGTAACTGATTGGGCGTTTGCTGGTTTTATAATCCATCTGCAATTTGTTGCATTATTATAATCGCAAGGACCGCTACCATCTGAAACTGTACCATTTAAATCGTAAACAGTATCTGATAAACAATAATTTACAGAATAATTTGCTTTAAAGCCATTGGCTTCATTAGTGCTATCAGTTGTAAATGTAATAAACATGTTTTTTGTGCTTGATTCAATTAAAGTAGGAGAGGAGTTTTCGGTTGTTATTGGAAAATTTGTATTGTTATAGCTTTCTAAAAGAGGTGATTGTTCGTTAATTCCATCGTAAATATTTATAGTGTCGCCAGTTGCAATATCGTATTTGTCGAACAATAATTTAATTTTTACACCGCAATCGGGATTTAATAACCATGAACAATTACTACCTTTTGTATATTGTTTAATGCTACTGCCATCAGTTAATGTTCCATTACTGCTGGCAATTTCACTATATCCATTACAATATAGCGGATATAAATAATTTAATGTATCGGGATAAATATCAACAATTAGTTCCTGGCAAAAATTGAAATTATACCCGCTCGGGTTTAATTGGTCGAGATAATAAAATCCATCATTACTTCCGCCCCAGCC
>JAVHRE010000225.1:0-3361 GCA_036171495.1 Bacteroidales bacterium | reverse complement strand
GCGAAACATTATGAAAATATCTTTTTAGCTTGACGCCAATGCGCTTAGGCGGGATCAGCATCTCATAACTATCACATAATTAGATCCCAAAACAATCCTGTCCTGAACTTGATTCAGGATTGATTCAGGACGGAATGACGTATCGTTAATTTTTAGAAGTCCCCTATACTAAAAACAGAATAAAATTATACATTTTGGGGAGTTCTAAATATTTAAAAAAATAACGAATAATGAACATCGAACTAAAAAACAATGAACGATAAACAATGAAATAAATAGAAATAATTTGTAAAAACAGAAAAACAATGGTAACACAATAGCCATTCAACTGTATGATAACTGTATGACAATGTGTTAACAATCGTATGACAATGAACAAAGTTAGAAGTAGGATTTATAAGATTAAAGGATGCTCGGATTTTTAAAATCCTAACACTTATGGTGAGCGGAGCGTTGCACTGAGTTTATCGAAGTGTCGAACCATCATTAAATCCTGAAAATCATAACCTGTTCCGATTTATCGGAAGTTCAGACAATAAACAAAATAAAAATATCGAATAACGAACATCGAATATCGAATGATGACGTATAAAATCCTAAATCGTTAATCATAAATCCTTAATCTTTATATGGCATTATAATTGACTATTGCCTTGTCCAAATTACAATAACGATTAGTCTGACAAAATGGCTTAATTAAATTTATTTATGAAAAAGGATTTTAATATAGAAATAATATCAAACTTTGGTTCCGATTCGCCCGATGACTCTAATTTTTTCCCAATAATTTCTGACGAAGATAGTGAAATAAAAAAGGAAGATGGCGAAATAGAAAACATTCCAATATTACCGCTTCGTAATACAGTTTTATTTCCGGGGGTTGTTATTCCAATTACGGTTGGGCGTAGCAAATCGCTAAAACTTATTCGTGAAGCAAACAAAAAAAACCAACTAATTGGAACTGTTGCACAAATAAACCAAAATGTTGAAGACCCAACATTTACAGATTTGTATAAAATAGGCACTTATGCTCAAATTATTAAAATCCTTGAAATGCCCGATGAATCAACTACAGTTATAATTCAAGGACGAGGTCGTTTCAAAATTGAAAATTTAATATCAGACGACCCTTATATAACGGCAAAAGTTAACAAGATTTCAGAAATTAAACCTAATAAAATTGATAAAGAATACGATGCAATAATTTCATCACTTAAAGATGCAACATTAAAAATTGTAAAACTTTCTAACAATATTCCTAATGAGGCATCGTTTGCTATTCGTAATATCGAAAATGCTTACTTTTTAATTAATTTTATTTGTTCGAATAGCGATTTAAAACTTGCCGACAAACAAAAACTTTTAGAAGTAAACGACCTGAAAGAACGTGGAATGCAGGTTTTAGAAATGCTTAGCCATGAAGTTCAATTACTCGAAATAAAAAATGATATTCAAACAAAAGTCAAGGTAGATATTGATAAGCAACAAAAAGAGTACTTTCTTCATCAACAAATGAAAACCATTCAGGATGAACTTGGTGGAAATCCGTTTGAACAGGAAGTTGAAGAGTTAAAAAAGAAAGCTGCCGAAAAAAAATGGAATAAAGAAATTGCCGAAGCGTTTAACAAAGAACTCGAAAAATTTAAACGAATGAATCCATCGGCAGCCGAATACTCGGTTCAGGTAAATTATTTACAACTTATGGTTGACCTGCCTTGGAATGAGTTTACTAAAGATAATTTCAATTTAAAAAAAGCACAAAAAATATTAAACGAAGACCATTTTGGGCTCGACAAAGTAAAAGACAGAATTTTAGAACATCTTGCAATTTTAAAGTTAAAAGGCGATTTGAAAGCTCCAATACTTTGCTTGTTTGGACCTCCCGGAGTTGGAAAAACTTCGCTCGGAAAATCTGTCGCCCGTGCTTTAGGTCGCAAATATGTTAGAATGTCGCTTGGTGGATTGCACGATGAATCGGAAATCCGCGGGCATCGAAAAACTTATATTGGTGCAATGCCAGGTCGTATAATTCAAGGTTTAAAAAAAGTAAAATCATCAAATCCTGTTTTTGTATTAGATGAAATTGATAAAGTTGGTACCGATTTTAGAGGCGACCCCGCAGATGCACTTCTCGAAGTATTAGACCCTGAACAAAACAATGCTTTTCATGATAATTTTTTAGAAACAGAATACGACCTCTCAAAAGTTTTGTTTATTGCTACTGCTAATCAAACCAACACCATAAACAATGCATTACGCGACCGAATGGAAATGATAGAAGTTACCGGTTATATTGTTGACGAAAAAATTGAAATAGCTATTCGTCATTTAATTCCTAAACAATTAGAGGCGCATGGAGTAAACAATAAGCAAGTAATTTTTCAAAATCAAATATTGGAAGTAATTATTGAAGACTATACCCGCGAATCGGGTGTTCGTGCATTAGATAAAAAAATTGCAAAAGTTGTTAGGTATTTTGCAAAACAAATTGCATTTGAAGAAAAAATTGAACCAACAATTACAATTGAATTGCTTCGTAAAATTTTAGGACCTCCCGAAATTTTAAAAGATAAATACGAAGGGAACGATTTTGCAGGTGTAGTTACCGGATTAGCTTGGACTGCAGTAGGCGGCGAAATATTGTTTATCGAAACAAGTTTAAGTAAAGGTAAAGGAACCCTTACTCTTACAGGCAATTTAGGTGATGTAATGAAAGAATCGGCAGTAATTGCTTTGGAATACATTAAATCTCATGCAGATGCACTTGAAATAAATTCCAAAATTTTTGAAAAATGGAATATTCATGTTCATGTTCCCGAAGGTGCAATTCCTAAAGATGGACCTTCGGCTGGTATTACAATGGCAACTTCTCTGGCATCTGCTTTAACACAACGCAAAGTAAAAAAGAATGTTGCTCTTACTGGTGAAATAACATTAAGAGGTAAAGTTTTACCTGTTGGTGGTATTAAAGAAAAAATTCTGGCTGCAAAACGTGCAGGTATTAAAGAAATAATTCTTTCTACAGACAACAAAAAAGATATTGAACAAATAAGTGAAGTTTATTTAAAAGGACTTCAATTTCATTACGTTAATACAGTATTAGATGTGCTTCAAATTGCACTACTAAAAGAAAAAGTAAAAAATCCAATAAACTTCTCTTAAAATTTTAATTATTATTAATGAAATTTGTATAATTTTGCAATCTTAAAATGGTGGATGTAGCTCAGCTGGTTAGAGCATCAGATTGTGGTTCTGAGGGTCGTGGGTTCGAGCCCCATCTTCCACCCAAAAAGTCCTAAGTTCTTTATTTAATCAAAAGAATTCCTCGCAGCTCTGCTGCGGGGTAAATAAAAAATATTAG
>JAVHRE010000224.1:0-3364 GCA_036171495.1 Bacteroidales bacterium | reverse complement strand
TACATTAAAACAACAATAAAAATTAATACTTTTGAGTATATAAAATTTGTGAATTTATTATAATGGCTCAACAATATATATTTATAGATAAGTATTTTAAACAAAGACTTGACGATTTTCAATTGGAAAGCATACCTAACCTTGAAACCAAAGCAAAAACTATTTCAACTTATATAAAAGCTTTAGAAAGTGGTAGAATCGAAAAAACAAAAGAAGAAGCAATACAAGCAGACTTTTTAAATAGGTTTTTCGGTGATATTTTAGGATACGATTATAAAGACTCACAAAAATGGAATTTAGAAAAAGAATATAAATCTCAAACCGATACAACAAAAGCCGACGGAGCATTAGGTTTTTTTGAAATGCTTAATAATGAAATAAAAGCAGAAGTAATTGCCGTTGTTGAACTTAAAGACGCATTAACCGATCTCGATAAACCACAACATCGTTTAAATGATAAAAGAACACCTGTTGAACAAGCATTTTCATATTCTTCAAAAGCTGGTGGTAAATGTAAATGGGTAATTGTTTCCAATTTTAAAGAAATTCGTCTTTATCATTCTTCCGATCAAGGTGCTTACGAAAAATTTATAGTTTCTGACTTAGTACAAGAAGATAAACTAAAACGTTTTTTTTATATACTACAAAAAGAGCATTTAATTTCCGAATTTTCTGAATCAACAATTGAAAAATCATATCGCGAACGACAGGAAATAGAACAAACTATTACTAAAAAATTCTATAACGATTACAAAACTTTACGATTAGGTCTTTTCACACATTTAAAAGAGAATAACAAAGGAATTAACGAACTCTCGCTTTTTACTAAAACACAAAAGCTTTTAGATCGTTTTATTTTTGTTTGTTTCGCCGAGGATAAAAATTTGCTTCCTCCATATACCTTACATAAAATTAAAGAAACAAATAAAATCTTTTTTGATTTTGAGCCTGATAAAATGTGGCGACAATTAAACGGTTTATTCCAGAGTATTGATAAAGGAAATCCACCTTTGGAAATCAGCAAATTCAATGGTGGTTTATTTGCCAGCGATAAAGATTTTGATAATTTGATTGTGAAAGATGAAATGATTTTGAAATTATTAGCTCTTTCAGAATATGATTTCGACAGCGATATTAATGTAAATATTTTAGGACACATATTTGAGCAATCACTTTCCGATATTGAGGAAATAAAAACTCAAATTGGTAATGGTAAAGCCCTATCACATGAAGAAAAAGCGGAAGTTAAGAAAAACGGAAGACGAAAAAAAGAAGGAATTTTTTATACTCCAGAATATATAACAAGATACATAGTAAAAGAAGCTGTAGGTGGTTGGCTCGAAGACCGTAAGAAGGAATTAGGCTTTTATGATTTACCGGAATTAACTTCAGAAGATTTTAAGAGCATTAAAACAGAGAAGAAGAAAGATAAGTCTCATAAACTCACATATAACAAGAATGTAGAAGCACATCTCACATTTTGGGAAGCTTATAAAGATAAATTAAGAACCATAAAAGTGTTAGACCCTGCCTGCGGTTCGGGGGCTTTTCTAAACCAGGCTTTTGATTTTCTTTACAAAGAAGGTCAGGCGGTAAACGAACAATTAAGCGCACTAAGACTCGGACAGTTTGAAATATTTGAACTTGATAAACACATTTTAACCAACAATATTTTTGGCGTTGACCTCAATGCCGAATCAGTAGAAATTACAAAGCTTTCGCTTTGGTTAAAAACAGCTAATAAGGGCAAAGAATTAACCGCTCTTGACGAAAACATCAGGTGTGGAAACTCTTTAATTGATGATATAGAAATTGCAGGCGATAAAGCATTTAACTGGTTTGCAGAATTCCCGCAGGTTTTCCCATTCTACCGGGACAAAAACAAACATGCCAATGATGCAACTAAAAAGAAAATAATTCAATCCGGTACTTTAAATTATCCCGATCAGGGCGGCAATAATTATACTGACGAAATATCAGAACCGACTTATTCTTATAAGTTAGGTAGCAAAGGATTTGAAAAGTATGGTTTTGATATTGTAATTGGAAATCCGCCTTATGGTACTACTTTCAATGAAAAAGAAAAAGAATATTTAACCAAATTCGATTCGCTTGTACCCGACTACGAAATTTATATTTATTTCATTTCAAGAGGGACACAATTGCTCAATACAAAAGGGATATTAAGTTATATTTTTCCAAACACATTTTTATCAATACTCTATGGAATAAACTATCGGAAGAATATACTTGATAAATTTCAAATCTTGTCAATAACTGACTTATCAAACGACCAGACATTTGAAGATGCTTCAGTAAGGACTTGTATTTTTTCTGTTAAAAATGAAAAGTCAGATAATGTTGCAACGGATTTTAATACTATTCAACCGGATGCAAAAAATGTTATTCCTGTTTCCCAAATTTCATACACTCAACTATACCAAAATATAGATAATTGGTTAAAGTTATTTCATTATTCTGCTGAAGAGGAAACCATTATTGATAAATTAAAAAAGCATCCTCAATTAAAAGAAATATGCGAAATATCACAAGGTTTAATACCTTACGATAAATATCGTGGCCATGATGAAGAAACAATTAAAAATCGTATATGGCACGCAGATAAACAAAAAGACGACACTTACAGAAAAGAACTTAAAGGTGCAGATGTCAACAGGTATCGTATAAATTGGAACGGTAAGCTTTGGATAAGTTACGGCGAATGGCTTGCAGCCCCCCGAAATCCTAAGTTCTTCAGACAACCGAGAATTTTAATTCGTGAGATTGCATTGAAAAGCCTGACATGTTCTTATATTGAAGAAGAATATTACAACAACGGTTCTTTAATAAATGTTATTCTTAAAAATAACGACATCTCTTTATTATATATTCTTAGTATTTTAAACTCAAAGCTTATAGGGTGGTATCATTACAACACTTCACCAAAAGCAAAAAAAGGTTTATTCCCCAAAATATTAGTTAATGATGTTCGCAATATACCAATACCTTTAATTTCAATAAAAGCTCAGCAAGAATTTGTTTCCAAAGCCGATATTATGATTTTAAAAACAAAGGAACTTGAAGATTTGCGAATAAAATATTTGCATTTTATTACAGGTAAGTATAAAATAGAATCTCCATCAAACAAATTACAAAATTGGATTAATTTAGAATATGCTGCTTTTGTTAAAGAATTAACAAAACAAAAAATTAAGCTCACAACCTCTGATGAATATGAATTAATGCAACTTTTTGAAAAAGAAGTTAAGAAGGTTAATGTATTAATTGAAACTATTACAAATACAGATAAAGAAATAAATAAAATGGTATATAATCTTTATGAATTAACAAAAGAAGAAATAAG
>JAVHRE010000223.1:0-3370 GCA_036171495.1 Bacteroidales bacterium | reverse complement strand
TTTATTAACTACAATTTATTGGATATTAAGCTATTAAATTTTAGAAGTCCCCTTATTTAAATGTTTTTTCATCACTTAAATATTTTCAGAAACTTCACGATATAATGTTAAATATTGAGCAATGCAGTTTTCCCAGTTGAATTTTTCGGCATGTTTTTTTATTTGTTTCGAAAGATTTGTTTGGTTTTCGTGATAATAAGACAATTTTGATTTGATAAAAGCATACATATATTCTTCATCGAAATTATCAAAATAAAAAGCTGCATCGCCACCAATTTCCGGAAGGCTGGTAAATTTGCTTAAGAAAACAGGTTTTCCGAAATTCATTGCTTCAATTACGGGCATTCCAAAACCTTCGGCTAATGAAGGGAATAAAAATGCTTCACAATTTTTGTAAAGCCAGAATTTTTCATTGTCGTTTATTTTACCGGGTAAAATTATTCTGTCGGTCAGGTTTAAATCATTTATTTGTTTCTGAATTTGTTTGCCATAAGATGTATCGTTATTGCCTGCAATAATTAAATGGTAATTTTCAAAAGATTTCATTATTGATAACAATGTGTGGAAGTTCTTTTTTTCATTAAAAATACCGATAGAAAAAAAGAATTTTTTATCGCTAACATAATTAGGTTTTACAACTTCACAATTTGAGTTAACTGCTATTCCATTGTATATTGTTCTGATGCTTTTTCCTTTAAGATTTATATTTTCTTCAATTGTTTTTTTTGTGTAATCAGAAATTGTTGTAATATAATCAGCTCTATCAATGTTTTTCTGCAATCTGTTTAAATATTTTAATTTTTTAGTTTCATTTTTTTCAATTAAAAAATTAAGGTCGTGAACTGTTAATATAAATTTCGATTTTTTATTGGGAAAGTGAGATGGAAATTGTTGTAAGCTATGCCAAATATCATAAGTTTTATTAAGCGAAGGGAAGTATCTTTTTTGAAAACTTACATTTACTGAGTTAATATTTTCAAGTTTAAAGTTTTTTGGAGTTAAAAAAATAAAATTCAAATCATCAACAGAATATTTTAAAAGTTCTTTGGCATAATTTAACGAAAACTGACCTAATCCAGAGTATATGTTTTTTGTTTTGTATAAATCTATTAGTATTTCTTTCATTATAATAACAAATTGCTTTAGTATAAAAAGCTTTTTTACAAATATAAAACGATTAAACGAAAGTTCAATATTAAATTTAGAGATTTTTTTAGAGCATATAAAAACTGTTCCATAATTGCGAAAACATTCTATTTGTTCAGTGTAAACTTCGTGAAGCAATCTTATTCATCTTAAATATATTGCTTCGATATAAACCTTGCAATAACGAATTTATTCTGCGGTTTTAGAAGTACCCTTAAATAAATTAACTCATAAATTTAAAAAGAAAGTTTTATCTTTGCAAATTATTAACACAAGTTATCATAAACAACCTTGTGAAACTTGACAATAAATTATAGAAAAGATATGGCAACACTGACACAGGAAATGAAAGATATGATTGCAACACAGCAATGTTTTGTAGGAACAGTTGATGCAGACGGAACACCTAATGTAGCACCAAAGCGGTCAACACGGGTATTGTCTGACGATTCTCTTATTTTTACCGAAGGTACCGGTGGCGCAACTTATGCAAATATCAAAAGAGGGTCAAAAGTTTCTATTTCTATTGTAAATCGCGAAATTTTAGATGGATATAGATTTGTTGGAAATGCTTCGTTGCAGGAAAGTGGAGAATTATATGAAAAGGCAGCTGCAATGTCTGCAAAATTAGGGATGCCTAAACCCTATGCTGTTGTTATAATTCATATAGTAGAAATTCATTCCCTTAAGCCAGGTCCTACTGCTGGTAAAAAAATATCTTAGTTCTTTGTTACAAATTTATTTATTTTTTATTAGTTAGCGTTTATTATTTGTATCTCCATTTGCAAACACAACGAAAACCCAGCCATGCTGTTGGTTTTGTATAAGGTATATCATTTTTTATTTTGCAATCGTTTAATGAATTAAACCAACTACCGCCTTTTGAAATATTAGGTTCTTCAACCATTTCCGCAACATTACCAATCATTCCAAGAAGTTTAAAATCGTTTTGTTCCGATTTTTTTACTTCAACAGAAAAATTCTCGGATATTTCTTTTGTGTTAAAATGTTTCTTTTTTAAGTCTGTAACTCCGTATTCATACTTATTAATGTCTAAATTTGAAGATGCTGCAAATTCCCATTCTTCTTTAGTCGGAAGTTTGTATTCGGGTATCGGATAATATTCATCGGGCGATAATTTTCTTATTGAAGGATATTTGCCACTTAAAAAGTTTTCTATTGTAAATATTGAATCTTTTTGCACTTTATTATTTATGTAAATAGCTTTCTTATTTACCATCATATTTTCGTAAACTCTGTCGCTTCTCCATTTGCAATATTTTTTAGCTTGCTCAAGTGTTAACCCAATTACCGGATTATTTCCATATTGCGGATGCCGAAAATATAAATCTATAAAAACGTTTGTTCCTGACCATACCGAAGTATCCGGTAAAGCTTTTTTATATTCTTCGGAATTTTGATTGTAAATATTATTTAACCAATGTAAATATTCCCGGTACTCAACATTTGTAACTTCAGTTTTATCAAAATAAAAATTGTCTTTTAATTTTATTGTTCCCTGTGGGGTGGGCTCTTTTACGGATATTACAAATGCAGATAAAATACATATTGTAAAAACTAATGTAGTTACTTTTGTTAAATGTTTCATGATTTTAAAATTTAAAATTAATTGCAAGGTACAATTTTTGTTTCTCAAAATTATATATATTTGTTTCAATAAAAAATTTACATCATGAAAAAAATTACATTATTATTTGGATTTGTACTTTGCATGTTGTTTTCAGTAAATACTTTTTCTCAAAAAGTTTTTAGCTGCGATTCAAAGTACGATGCAGATGTTAAAGTATTTGTAGCCGACAGCAAATACGATGCAGATTTGGTTGTTTATAAAGCTTCATCGCAATACGATGCAGGCGATAACGATGGAGTCTGGTTTTTTTGTGACTCGAAATACGATGCAAAAAAGAAAATCTTTTTTGTAGATTCTAAGTACGATGCCGACATTGTAATTTATTTTGCAAGCAGCAAATACGATGCAGGTTGGCAAAATGCAAGCAAAAAACAGATAATGTACTAAAATAGAGATGCTTCTATAAATAACAAAGTTCAAAAAACAATTATCAAACAAATCACAATAAACAAAATTCAAAACACGAAATAACTCATTTTTGTTTGTCTGTTGAAATTTGAAGTTTGGAATTTAATTATTATTAGGACTTACGCAGAAGTTTATTTTTGACACTTTGTTATGGTTATTAAGTTA
>JAVHRE010000222.1:0-3377 GCA_036171495.1 Bacteroidales bacterium | reverse complement strand
ACATATACTACACCTGCACCTGTTTCTACCAATTGTCCTTCAATGGCACCTTCATATTGATTATGCCTAAAACCTTTAAAACGATATCTTCCATCTTTTGTTATTTTATATTCTAAAGTAACATCACTTGTAATATCGCTTGCAGAATTTTGTTTTGACTTTTCACCTTCTACATCTACAATACCTCCAACTTGCACTGTTAATCGTTCATTAAAAAGTTGTTTCTTTAAACCAATATCCACCTGAGTTCTTCCTTCTGCGCTTCCCGATTGATAGTCGTCATAAGATTGAATATCAAAATTTAATTCTACTCCCGTCACCACTTTAGAGCTTAACTGATTTAATTGTGCCGATAAAAATTTACCAACTGTTGTTCGTGCTACAGTTGAAACTCCTCCGTTTGATTCAGTTTGCAATGGATTTTCCTGAACAAATCTGCCTAATACCAATAAAGCAAAAACCTGTTTGTTTAATGCCGACGGGTCTTCGTTTAGCATATTCAGTTTTGTGTTAACGGCTCCACCTAAAATGCCTTTATTCTCTGGAGGTAATTGTATTTCAAAGCTGATTTCTGGCTGTGAAATCTCTCCGCGTAGTTTTAGATAAACCAGAAAGGGATAGCGTTGTTTGTATTCGTTTTTATCAGTTTCGCTCAAACCTGACATTTGATCAGCAATAAGGTCAATTGGTGATGCACGAACAGAATAGATTGCATTTATTGATATCTCTGCATCCATTGGGTTTCCGTTCCAAATTATTGTACTTCCAGGTTCTATATCAAACTTTCTTTTTATTACAGATTCTAATGACACAATATAACTGCCTTCATTTAAATTGTATGCACCGGTAAGACTCATTTTTCCGCTTCGGTCTATTGCAAAACTTAATGCTGCTTCGCCTTTAACTACTAATGAATCGCTAGAAGAAGGATCCATTAATAACTTAACTGTTGCCTGTTTATCTATTTCAATAATTGACGAGATATCAAATCCTGTTAAGCTTGATTTTTGTTTTTCTTTTTTCTTATTTCTGTTGAGAATAGGACTTAGTTTTGATGTATCATTAAATTCTACTACATCTTTTCCTCTGTCCATTGTTAGCTTATCTTCAGGAACTGCAAATGTAAAGTTTGAACCTTTTTTCATTTTCACTTTTGCATTAACAACAGGAAGTGTAATTGGTCCATTAATAGCAATCTTGCTGTCAATTATCATCTTGCCGTAAAATTCTTTATTGTCTTTTGATGTTGTGTTAAATAACAAAAAGTTCTTTGTATTAACATTTAATGCAAAAATGAAATTATTAAAATGTTCCATCAGAACCTTACCATCAATGATAGCAGTGTTATTATCAGAATCTAAAATTGTAAATGAATTAAAATAAATTCCATCTTTTTTTAATAAAACCGTTTCGTTTTTTAATTGTATTTTGTTATTTAATGCTGCAGGAATTATAAAAACATTGTTAAATGTTAATTTACCTGTAATATCAGGTGCAGTGGCTTTTCCTTCTATCATAAAATTTCCGGTAATATTTCCTGAGGCTTCTTTTATTTGCCCCATCGAAAAAGCTTGCACAGCTTTAAGTGAAAGAGATTGAATTGCTGCATTTATATTGATGGAATTATTGTTACCATTGGGAATATAATATCCATTAGCAGTAAGATTGTTATCAGTCCCGGTTAATTTAAAATCTATATTAAATTTCTCTTTTATTGGATTTTCTGCTTTTAAAGATAAATCTCCTATAGGTACTTCACGAACAAACAGATTGATAATTTCCGCTTCAGCTATTATTCCATAAGTGTTATTAACTCTTTTGAGTAAAACATTGCCATTAACAATTCCTTTAACTAAACTCGTGTCTTTTTCTATTATTCTTGATATGTCATCAAGTTTAAAATTTTTGATTGCAATATTAAGGTCATCATTGAATTTATCATTTACAGAGGCAATATTTATCTGACTTCCAGTTTTATTGATAAAAAGATGGTGTATTAAAAATCCTTGTTTCCCGAATTCAATGTAATTATCTGCTACAACGTTCCAGCGATTATTCATTATATAGAAATCTTTTGGATTAAGCATAAGCTTGTAATTGGTTTTTTCCTTACTGATTTGAGAACGGAGCAACAATTTTTTAATTTGTTTTTCATCAATTGAAGAGACATTAGCAATTATTGTATCATTTGCAAGCTTTCCATCAAGCACAAAATTGTCTAATTTTATTTGCGAATTTGAAATATTGTTACAGGAAATTTTATAACTCAATGCATTTATATCCGAATTAAAATCAATTACAAGATTCTTAATTTCAGTAGTCCCATAAACTATCTTATTCATTACAGCATTTAATTTCAGCTCGTTTTTCTGACTGTCAAAACTTCCCTGAATTAATCCCGGTTCAAATTCTTTTAATTCAGGAAATAATACTTCCGAGAGAATAGGATGGTTCTTGATTTGAATCTCAAAATTAAAATTCTGCACTTTGCTTGTTTCTTTTTGCTTAACAGAATCTGAAAATGTAAAATAATTATTAATGAAACTATTAAGCTCTTTTGGAAGCTCAGTTGGAGAAAAAGTTCCGTTATACTTTATACCAATCAGAGCACTGCTAACATTTAATTCGCTTTTATTTGGTTCGTTTAACGAAGCTAATAATAAGGAATCGAGAACATATTTTTTTTCTTTGTAAACAATTATAATTTTTGTTATACCAGCAGTCCCATTTATTTTATTTACAGCTCCACCTTTTAAATCAGATTCTGCAACCAAAGCTATCTGCATTTCATCTTTAGTAATATTGAGCTTTTTAAGATCTGCTCCAAGCAAATTAAAATGAAATTTATATTGTTCCTCATTTGGATTTAAGTTTACAAGTCCTTCAAAGTCAAAAGCGGCATTTTCATCATTAAGATTTATTTTTCCTTCAAATTGCTGACCTGTAATGTTACCATCAATATTAAGTTTATGGTATGTATATTTATTTAAATAAATTTGTGATACATCAGCCTGTATTTTTGCATTGATTGTTTTTTTATCTAATCCATGTCCATTTGTTTCAGCGGTTAATGATACATAACCAAACATTTCCTTATTTTTTAACAAAGCACCTAAATCAAAATTTGTAATTTCCAACTTGCTTCTAAAATCTTCATTTTTATCAATTGTTGCAAATACATTTGCAGAACCATAGCTGCTGCTCATACCCAGTGTTGATTCAAATGATTTTAATTGCCCTTTAAAAACAATTTGCATATTTATATTTTCAGGAAGTTCAATTGTATTAGGAATTAAAGTTCCGGTCATTATTACAATATCTTTTCTGCCTGATATTATTTTAAGATTTGGAAAATTATAATAAGCAGTCTCAATATT
>JAVHRE010000221.1:0-3383 GCA_036171495.1 Bacteroidales bacterium | reverse complement strand
GTTGAAATTTAAAAGTCACGTAGGGACAACATATTGGTAGAATTGTTAAATTGCTTCATTGTTAAGCCAATAAATTGCTAAATGGTTAAATAACAATGAAACAATAAAACAATGAAACCAATTCCAATTAAAAAAATCCAACTCTTGATTCACATTAATAATTAATATTTATCTTCGTTGCAAATAAATTTTATATGAATAGCGACTTCGAAAATTTAAGAAAAGAAATTTTAGTTTGCCAAAAATGTCAGTTATCTAAACAAAGAATCAATGTTGTTTTTGGTGAAGGAAAATTTGATGCAAAAATAATGTGCATTGGCGAAGGTCCTGGGCGGGACGAAGATATACAAGGTCGTCCTTTTGTTGGACGTTCCGGTCAATTACTCGATAAAATTTTGGGAGTTTGTGGTTTTTCAAGAGCAGAAAATGTTTTTATTGGGAACATTGTTAAATGTCGCCCTCCCGAAAACAGAGCACCATTGCCCATCGAAAGAGCTACTTGTATTCCTTATTTATTAAAACAGATTGAAATTATTAATCCCAAAATAATTGTACTATTAGGTGCTACGGCATTAAACGGATTAATTGACCCAAATTTAAAAATAACAAAAGTTCGTGGAAATTGGTTAAATTTTAATGAACGTTTGGCAATGCCAACATTTCATCCGGCAGCATTATTGCGTAATCCAAACTTAAAAAAAGATGCTTGGGAAGATTTTAAAAAAATTGTGCAAAAATATCGTGAATTAGTTGACCCAAACCACAAATCGGAATATTGTTAAGAATTTTCGGATATTGAAACCGGACCATTAAATCGGCTCATAGTATCTTGAATACCAGCTAAACCAAAATTTAATATTGCTGATTTCATTTTTTCGATACAAACAGGCAATTGTTTAATTTCTTCATTAATAAAATTGCTAAGAACATAATCAACTTGCTTCCCTTTGCTGTAATTATCACCAATGCCAAAACGCATTCGGGCATAATTATTGTTTCCAAGCAATTCGTCAATATTTTTTAAACCATTATGCCCGCCATTACTACCGTTTGGTTTAATTCTAATTGTTCCAAATGGTAAAGCAATATCATCTAAAATTACTAATAAATTTTCTTGCTCAATTTTTTCTTGAGCAAGCCAATATTTAATAGCTTTACCGCTTAAATTCATGTAAGTAGTTGGTTTAATGAGCATAAAATAACGTCCCTTATGCTTAATATTCGCCACATAACTATAACGGTTACTTTCAAAAACAGTATTAGATGCCTTAGTTAAAGCATCTAATACCATAAAACCAATGTTATGTCTTGTATCAGAATATTCTGAACCAATATTACCCAAACCTGCAATTAAATATTTCAAAAGGCTTAAGGTGAATTTGTTTTACTTTTTCTTTTCAGCCACAGGTTTTTTAGCTGTTTTTGCAGCTTCAGCAGCAGTACCTCCAGCAGCAGTACCTCCAGCAGCAGCACCTTCAGCAGTAACACCTTCGGCAGTGCCTTCAGCAGCACCTTCGGCAGTACCTTCGGCAGCAACTTCAGCTTCTTTAACAATTCTTGTAATTCTAACTGATGCAATTGTTTTATTTGCTTCTTCTACGGCAACTAAATCGGTAAGTTTTAAATCACTGACTTTTATTGATTTGCCAATTGTTAATTCTGTAACGTCAACTTCAATTTCTTCAACAAAATCTTTTAACAAACCTTTTAATTTAATACGATGCAAATCTTGAGCTAATCTACCACCATCTTGAACACCTTTGGCAAAACCTTTAGTCCTTACCGGAACAGAAAGGGTAATAGGTTTATCATCAGAAATATTAAAAAAATCAATATGAAGAATCTTATCACTAACCGGATGAAATTGAATGTCTTTTAAAATAGCTTTATGCTCTGTACCATCAATATTCAATTTAACATAATACACATCAGGGGTATAAACTAATTTACGAAATTGACTTTCGGGTGCCGAAAAGTGAATGTTCTTTTCTGAACCATAAAGTTCACATGGAATTAATTCCGATTTACGTAAAGCATTTGATGCTTTTTTTCCTACTTTTTCACGCAATTGTGCGTTAATTTCAATTGATTTCATTTTAAACTTGTTTTTGTGTTACTTAATTACTGTCTTTATTTTACCCTAAGACTTAAATCCCATACACTAATAAATATAAGGTTTAAAAAGGGAGTGCAAATATACAAAAAAAATCAATATAAAGCATTTTCATACAATAAAATTAGAACTTATTGATTGATAATTATATACTTTGTTAATTATATCGGCAAATAAATCGGCAATTGTTATTACTTTAATTTTAGGTGATTGTTCTTTAAGAGGAATAGAATCGCTAACTATAACCTCTGTAATAACTGAATTATTTATTTTCTCATAAGCATTACCCGAAAAAACAGGGTGTGTTGCAACAACTCTAACACTTTTAGCACCTTTATTCATCATCATTTCCGAAGCAAGACAAATAGTGCCGGCTGTATCAATCATATCGTCAACAATAATCACATTTTTGTTTTCAATTTCGCCAATTACAGTAATATGCTCAACAACATTGGCTTTTTTACGAAGTTTGTAACATACTGCCATCTCGGTTCCTAAAAATCTCGAATACGCATTTGCTCTTTTAGTTCCGCCCATATCGGGTGCAGCAACAACCATATCAGATAAATTTAAATTTTTAACATAAGGCACAAAAATGGTTGAAGCATAAATATGGTCAACGTGCATATTAAAAAAACCTTGAATTTGGTCGGCATGCAAATCCATTGTCATAACACGGTCAACACCGGATGCATTCAACATATCAGCAACTAATTTTGCTCCAATAGAAACACGAGGTTTATCTTTTCTATCCTGACGAGCCCAACCAAAATATGGAATAACTGCAATTACTTCGTGTGCCGATGCTCTTTTTGCAGCATCTGCCATAAGCAACAATTCCATTAAATTTTCGACCGGTGGAAAAGTGGATTGAATAATAAATACTTTACAACCTCTAACTGTCTCTTCAAATGATGGTTGAAACTCACCATCGCTAAATACAGTTACAGTTGATTTTCCTAATTCGCTACCAAATTTTTTTGCTATTTTATCTGCAATATATATTGATTCTCGCCCAGCGAAAAATTTTATAGGAGATTTTCCAATGCTCATAATTATTTTTTTTGAGTTTCGACAAAATTAACAAAAATATTGTAGAACATCTTTTTTATAATGAATATCTATAAAAACTATTACGTCATTGCGAAAAAGGAACAACTGAAGCAAACGACTCTCGCAATTATTAAATTGTGAGGTAGAGTTGTGTAAATCCGATAATTAGTGTTTGCAAGAAAACGCCAAACACTGAGTTTTCTTTCTGACACTAATT
>JAVHRE010000220.1:0-3399 GCA_036171495.1 Bacteroidales bacterium | reverse complement strand
GCGGGAATGACGGATAAAAAACAAGTACGAGTAACACCTGAGTAGTTACAAAGTGTTATTTGTTTTTTCAAAAAACATGAACTAATAAAAAAGAAAAAGCGGGAAAACAAATTCCCGCTTTTACAGAAAGGTATTATTAATTTATTCTATAACTAACTCATTATCTAATGTTAAAACACCTGGTGCCATCCAAGCTATTCGTCCAGCTTGATCTTTTTGATATAATGAATGAACAGTGCCTGATAAAGTAACTTTATTTGCAGAAACCTTAACATTAATATCTTTATCTTTTATTGACCAATTACGCAAAAGTGCAAGTTCAATATCCTTTTTGTTAACATCGTTATTAGTTTCAGTTTTAATTGTAATAACATTTGTTACACCTTTAACACCAACAATATTTTTAACTGAATTTTTTGCAGCTTCTTTTTGAAAATTCCATTGCACTTCACCTTCCAAAGTAACCCAACCATCTTCAACTTTTACACTTACTTTATCATTTGGAATTTCCCAATTCCACTTAAAAGAATTTAGTATATCTATAGCTATTTCGTTACCACTTTTATTAACCAAACTGCCAAATTTTATTTCAATTTTTTCAACTACAGCTTTTACACCAGCTACATTTTTGGCTGCATTTTCAGCCTCTGATTTCTTTGCATAGTTATCAACAACTCCTGTAAGAGTTATAATGCCATCTTTAGCAATAACACCAATTTCTGCAGCATGCAATAAAGGTTCCCATTTAATTGCATCCTGAACGTCTTTTTGTAATTCTTCGTTTTTTTTCATTATGTTTTATTTTAATTGTGAATAAATTTTCAAAAAATAAAGGTCTGTACTTTAATATAGTGAGGTGTTACACAATTATATAAAAGAGTTACATCATTCACACATTATTGAAGCAAACTCTTTTTTTGAATTTTCAAGGATTGTAGAATAAAAATTCGCCTGTTTTAGAAAGGATACCCAATTGCAACATTTAAAATCAGATTTTCGCTTCTCCATGAAGGATCGCCTAAGTTAATTTTATTAGTTACCCACCTATGGTTTTCCTCAAGCCAGGGTTTTCTTAATGGCATAGCAATATCAAATCGGAAAATAAAAAATGTAACATCAATTCTTAATCCTATTCCTGCTCCAACTGCAATTTCTTTATAAAAATTAGAAAAGGAAAACGGACTTATAGTATTTGCTGGGTTAGATTTTAATAACCATATATTTCCTGCATCTGCAAATAAAGCACCTTTAAAAAAACGAAATATATTAAAGCGATATTCAGCATTCGTCTCTAATTTTACATCACCTCCTAATTGTAAAAATCCTTTATTATCGGCATTTTGTTGAACTGTACCAGGCCCAACAGAATTAATATGAAATGCGCGGAGACTATTAGGTCCGCCACTAAAAAACTGTTTAATGTATGGCAATAAAGAAGAATTTCCATAAGGTTTAGCTATACCTGCAAATAACCTTAATGCTAATTTGTTTTTATTTCTTAAATTGTAATAACTACGACCATCTACGCTTAATCTTGCAAATTGTGAATAAATAGAACCAACTATACTTAAAGGGTTCTCTGATGATATTTTTTTTCCGGCAATTGTATTTGCTAAAGAAAAGGCATTTCCTGCTGTTTCTGTTGTTAAATGAAAATAATATTGTGTTTTTTTTTCAGATTCTATTTGTTCATTATAAGTGTATGAATAAGTTGCTCCTGCTATAAAACGCTCTTCATAGCTTTTTTCAAGAAAAGGGTTGGCAGCGAGTAAATTAGTAAATTCAGTTGATTTGTTAGCAATAGAAGTATAACTTATACTCACCGGATTTAACTCATGTTCTTTTCTGATATTTTCTTTCCATTTAAAGCCATAAATGAATTGTGATGTACGCATATCGAAATAATTGACCCTTTTTAAATAGTTATACGAAAGCGAAAAACGTGTTTTGGGAACATACATACTATTTGTGCGTATTTTAAATGGAACCAGAAAACGTGGAAAATACAATTCTACTTGTGGATTTAAAGAATAAGAATATAAGTTATTGTTTTTTCCACTAAATTGTGCCTCATAAGATGTTGCCATATTAAGATTCAGTAATTCAGCCCCACTAAAAATATTTCTATTCAATAAACTGAAATTCAATTGTGGTCCGGTATAATTATTTGATTTTGAAACAATGTCTATTTCTGCCCTGAATGTTCGCTTTGGCATTTGAGTCATTAAAATATTTACATCTAAAAATCCAGAGATTAAAGTATCACTGTCTGAAAATTTTACACGTACGAATTTAAAATTACCCATGGTCATAAGACGGTTAAGGGTAATATTGTGGTTTATTCTTGAATAAATTTCATATTTTCTTAAATAAACAGACCTTAAAATCACTTTTGGTCTTATCTTCATTTCTGTTTCTTTACCAAGGAAATAATTATTTTGATATTTTATTGTATCCTTTGTTATACTAGACGATTCATTATTTATAGAGTATTCCTGATCAATATACACATTGTTAATTCGATAAACAGTTAAAGCATTTTTTGGAATACTGTCTTTTAAAGTAAGAGTGAGTGCTACATTGTGATTTACCTCTGAAGTATCTGCTTTAAAAATTAAATAATCGGGATTAAAATAAAAGTATCCGTTATTTTTTAATAATTCATCAATTCGTATTCGTTCTTTTTTTAATTTATCAAGATTATAATCTTCACCAGATATAATTAATGAATTTTCTTTATCTGAAAGAATCATCTGGCTTAAGCTCGTATCTGATATAGAATATTTAAGATTATTAATAATGAACGGATTCTGAATATGACTTATGTAAATAACATTTGCAGTATGTTTCTTTTCAATAATTTTAAATTCAGTAAAGCTTTTAAAGATACCGATATTAAAATATTTAGCATCTATAATTGCAGATGTAGAGCCTGGATTAACACTACTAAGATAAACAGGTGCTTCTCCATTTTTTTTCAACCATTTTTGCAATTTACTTTTAGGAGCAACTCCTCCAGCCATATAAAGCCACAATTTAGGTCGCATACCTAAAAAACTTTCATTAGCTATTGGGCGTATTGAGTTTTCGCCAGTGTTTTTAATAAGTCGTTTCTTTTTCTTTTTTATTATATCTGATGATTCTAATTTAATTTTCGCTCCTGTATAAAGTTTTTCACCCAAAGGTAAATGCCTTGTTCCGCTGCATGATGTTAATATCAGACAGAAAAAGAAAATAATATATTTATTTATAATTGCTTGTTTCATTGCTCTTCATCTTTTTTCGATAAATCTATTTGCTTTTTTGGTGATCGAAAGAACTCAATCCATTTATCGAAATCTCTAACATATACTACACCTGCACCTGTTTCTACCAATTGTCCTTCAATGGCACCTTCAT
>JAVHRE010000219.1:4018-16320 GCA_036171495.1 Bacteroidales bacterium | reverse complement strand
TTATATTTTTTCTTTTTTTTCTTGGAATTTGAGATTTGGAATTTGGGACTTTTTAATATTTATGATATTACAGACAGACACTAAATAATCTAGTGCATCTCTATAAACCATGTGTGCTTTCCGCAGAAGTGGAACTCATTTAGTAGAAAAGTTGATAAGTTTATAAGCTGAAAGTTAGGTTATTGGGTTAATAGTTATTAAGGAAATTAAGTGTTCAATAAACTCAAACTATTTCAATTTGTGTAATCTTCCGATAAATTGGAGCAAGTAGTGGCAAAATATAGTGGCTGTGCAATTACATTTTTTTAAGAAGATTTTTCGATAACTTTTCTTACACTTTTGTATTCTAATAATAACTCTTTTGCTTTTTCTTCGGAAATATTTAAGAATGTTGATATCATTCTTGTTCCACGTTCTATTAATTTGTTGTTTGACAATTGCATATCAACCATTTTGTTGCCAATAACTTTACCTAATTTAATCATTACCGAGGTTGAAATCATATTTAAAACAAGTTTTTGTGCTGTTCCACTTTTCATTCTTGTGCTGCCTGTAATAAATTCAGCACCTGTATCAACTTCAACAGGAAAAGTTGCTTCATTAGCAATTGGAGAATCGGGATTTGAAGTAATTGCACCGGTAACTATTACGTTTTGCAAGCAATGTTGCAAAGCACCAATAACATAAGGAGTTGTACCAGATGATGATATGCCAATTACAATATCTTTTGATGATATTTTGTGATTTGTTAATTCAATCCAACCTGCATCATAATCATCTTCGGCATGTTCAATAGCTTTACGGATAGCGGAATCGCCACCTGCAATTATGCCGTTTACAAGTGTACCTTCAACTCCAAAAGTTGGTGGACATTCTGATGCGTCAACAATTCCAAGTCTTCCACTTGTACCCGAACCTAAATAAAAAAGACGACCACCATTTTTTAATTTTTGAAAAACAGCTTCAGATAATTTTTCTATTTGCGGAATTGCTTTTTTTATAGCATCTGGAATTTTATGGTCTTCGTTATTAATTGCAGTAAGCAATTCACGAAAACTCATTTTTTCTAAATCGTTGTATTTAGAGTCGGTTTCGGTATTCTTCATAAATAATTTTATGCAAAAATATATAAAAAATCAGAGTTATAAGTCTATTGTTTTGAAAAACAAACAATGATTTTAATTTCGTAAATCATTATTTCATATTCGTTTTTATAACACCATACAAGATTAACAATTTTTGATTTCTGTTTTTTCACTTCATCAATTCTTGTTCGATATTCAGAATTTGTCACACTTAGCTTGTCGAAGTATGATATTTGTTGTTTTTTAAATCTGAACCCCAAACACTGAATTTCAAGCAATTGCAAGTTGGCAAAAAATATTTATGGAAAAATAACAAATCAACATCTAATTGTCAAAATCAATATTTATTAACAATCAAAAATTATTAATCATGAAAACAACAATTTTTTTAATCGTAATTTTTGCAGCCTCTTTATTAATTGCTGCAACAATTGGAACTCCCGATTCAATTTCGGGCGTTGTGCAAGATGCTTCAACAAAAAAAGCATTAGACAAAGTAACTGTTTCGTTGTACCGAAACGGAAATTTTGTTACCTCTATTAAAACAGGAAACGACGGAAAATTTATTTTCGAGAAATTAATTCCTGCTAAATATTTACTAAAGGCTTCTAAACAAAATTTTTCAAGCTGGACTGGACAAGCATTTGATTTTAAAAAAGGTGACTCCAAATTTGTTACAATTACTCTTAATCAAAATTTGCCAATTGTTTCAGAAGAATTAGAACTTAAAAAAGACGAAGCACAAGGTGTTTCAGTAATGTCAAGATGCGAAAAATCTATGTCACCCGCATCTTCGGGTTATTCAATGGATTACGATAATGTTGAGGTTGTACACAATACCGAAGCTTACGATAAAATTAACGATAACGCTTTTAAAGAATCGCTAACAAATCCTCTATCAACTTTTTCGGCTGATGTTGACAAGGCATCATATTCAAATGTTCGCAGGTTTTTAAACCAAAATCAAATGCCTTATAAAGATGCAGTTAGAGTTGAAGAAATGATAAACTATTTTGAATACAATTATCCACAACCTACCAATGGCGACCCTTTTTCAATCAATATGGAAATTGGAAAATGTCCCTGGAACGAAAAGCACGAAATTGCTATGATTGGCTTACAAGGCGAAAATATTGCAGCAAATAAAATACCTGCAAGCAATTTAGTGTTTTTATTAGATGTATCTGGTTCAATGAGCGACCAAAACAAACTTCCATTATTAAAACAGGCATTTAAAATTCTTGTTAACAATTTGCGTAACGAGGATAAAGTTGCAATAGTAGTTTATGCAGGTGCAGCAGGTTGTGTGCTTGAATCAACACCCGGTAATCAAAAAGAAAAAATTAATGCGTCACTTGAACTTTTACAATCTGGTGGCAGTACAGCAGGTGGTGCTGGAATTAATTTAGCATATAAAATTGCTAAAGAAAACTATATTGTTGGTGGTAATAACCGCGTAATTTTGGCAACCGACGGCGATTTCAATATTGGTGCAAGCAGTGATGGAGAGATGACCAGACTAATTGAAGAAAAACGCAAAGATGGAGTTTTTATCAGCATACTTGGTTTTGGAATGGGCAATTACAAAGATTCGAAAATGGAAAAAATTGCCGATGCCGGAAATGGTAACTATTACTACATTGATAATATTATGGAAGCCAAAAAAGTTTTTGGAAAAGAACTTTGGGGAACACTTTACACTATTGCAAAAGATGTAAAAATACAAGTTGAATTTAATCCTTCAAAAGTAAAGGCATATAGATTAATTGGTTACGAAAATCGCTTGTTAAACAAAGAAGATTTTAACGACGACACAAAAGATGCTGGCGAAATTGGTTGTGGGCATACTGTTACAGCACTTTACGAAATTATTCCTGCAAACTCAGATGAACAAATAAACAATACCGATCCCTTGGAATATCAACAATCAAAAGTTGTAAATAGCAGCGATATAATGACCGTTAAGTTACGTTACAAAAAACCTGATGGCGACGTTTCTATGCTTATTGTTAATAAAATTAAAGAAAACGACCGCAAACAAATCAACTCAAACAATTTTAACTTTGCATGTTCTGTAGCCGAATTTGGAATGTTGTTACGGGAATCTGAATTTAAAGCAAATTCGTCATACACAGCAGTTATGGCACTTGCTAAAAATGCACAAGGAGATGATAAAGAGGGTTACCGTTCAGAGTTTATTAAACTTGTTGAGACAGCGGATTTGCTTAAAAAATAATAACAATAAACAAAAATTAAAAGCGTAACATTTGTTACGCTTTTTTTATTTTTCAACTAATAAAATTCTTGCAATATTTGTGGAATGTCGGCTAATTGCATTAAATAAACCTAAAAGTTCGATATGAAATTTACTGCTTCCAACCGATTGTTGAACTTCGCCTACTAATCGCGAAAAATGACTTTTTTCGAGTTCTAAAACAAGGTCGTTATATTTTTTATCTTTTCGTTTTAATATTTTAGCTTTTTCGAGATTTACATCTCTGAACACCTCAATAGCCCTCGATAATTGCTTTTGACAGCGATTATGAAAATCAACTAATTCTTTTTTTCCATCTTCGCTGAAGTTATGGTCGCTTACAATCCATTCTTTAGCTTTTGGCAAAAGATTAACGGCAACAATATCTGCCATTTGTTCAATTTCTTTAACAACATACAACATCTGAAATGCCTCACGGGTATTTTCTTCGTGAACATTTAAGCGACTGATTTTAATAAGATAATCGGATGTTTTTTCACGTAAATAATTTACTAAATTTTCGTTTTTTTCAATGTCGGGTATAACATTTCCCTCTTTTAATAAAAATGGCAACAAAACATCATTAAGCATATCTTGCGTAATGTTACCCATGCGGATTGTTTCTTGTTTTGCAAGATTTAAAGCGAGCGATGGAGTCGAAAGTATGTTATCGTCAATATATTGTGTTGATAAAGCAAAATATGAATCAGATTTTTTTTGAGGAATAAGTTTATTAATAAGTTTTACAAAAATTGAAGTGAAAGGAAGTGATATTAATGTTAGTCCTATATAAAACAAAGTATGTGAATTTGCAATCTGACGCGGCACTGCTACCGATACCCCTGCCGTTGCTTCTGAAACAGATACAGAACGAACTATTTCGGCAAAAGTCGGTATCCACCAGATAATTAAAGCAGCACCAATTATTCTATAAATAGTGTGAGCTACTGCTACTTTTTTAGCTTCCGATGAAGTTCCAACTGTGGCAATAATTGCTGTTACCGATGTTCCAACATTTGCACCAATCAGCAATGGTATTGAAGCTTCTAACGAAAGTAAACCTTGTGAACCCAAAATAACAACGAGCCCAATAAATGCACTTGCACTTTGTGTTATAGCTGTAAAAAGTATTCCAGCCAACACCCCAATCAGTGGATTTTCCATTGCTATAAGTGCATCAATTACCGGCTGATATGTTTTAAGCGGTATAATTGATTCTGACATTAACATTAATCCCAAAAACAATAATCCCAATCCTGTTAGTATTTGTCCAATATGTTTAAAATAATGTCTTTTGTTAAAAAAGTTAAGAATAAAACCTGTTGCCACAAAAGCTAATGCGTATTTGCTAATGTTTAAAGCAACTATTTGTATTGTTATTGTTGTACCAAGTGCAGAACCAATAATTACACTAACAGTTTGCTTGAATTTCATTAATCCGGAATCAACAAAACTAATAAGCATTACCGACATTGCACTGCTACTTTGAATTACAGTTGTAATAAACGCACCAATGCCAAACCCTGCTAATTTATTGTGAGTGAGATTACTTAATATTGTTCTCAACTTATTCCCGGCTGCATGTTGCAATCCATCGCTCAAATAATTTATTCCAAATAAAAATAAACCAAGTCCGCCCAATAAGCCGAAAATTACCATTAATGCCCAATAGTTTTGTCTAACTGTAGTTTTAAAAGCTATTACCCCTGCATTAGCATCATCGGGTAAGGATGCTGCTAACAAATAATCGCCCGAATTTTTTCCCGGTAAATATCTAAATTCAGCAATTCCATTAGCATTCGAATAAATTATTGGTGGTGTAATAGTACCGTTATCATTTATTTTTGGTGATAAAACAACTTTTAATTCAACCGGAATTCCTTCGGCTGGCTTGCCATTATTTGAAACTAAAATCTTTATTGACTTAAATAAATATTGACCCGATGTAACAACCTGGTTATCGCCACTATAATTTAGAGAGTTTTTTAAATCAGGTTTAGTAATGGTGTATTGTCCAAACAAAAATGTTGAAAAACTAAAAAACAAAACAAATAATAAAAGATTTCTCATTAATTTATTTGAAACATTATTTGCCAAAATTATAAAAATATTTAGATTTTGATTGTGGAACATTATCTTTGCAAAAAATTTATACAATGGATAATAACAAAAGCGGATTTAACACAAAATTAATTCATGCAGGCGATATGCACGATGAGTGGGGAAGTGCAGTAACCCCGATTTACCAAACTTCAACATTTGCATTTAAAAGTGCGAAACACGGAGCCGATTGCTTTGCGGGCAAAGAAAAAGGATTTATTTACACAAGAATTGGAAATCCAACAATTGAAGTTCTCGAAAAAAAGCTAGCTGTTTTAGAAAACGGATTTGGCGGTATTGCTTTATCGTCGGGAATGGCTGCAGTTACAACTGCTTATATGACTTTACTTTCAAAAGATTCGCATATTTTAAGTACAAGTGCAGTTTATGGTCCAAGTCGTAGTGTTTTAGAAACTCATTTTATGAAATTTGGTGTAGAATGTACTTTTGTTGACACTTCTGTTATCGAAAATGTAGAAAAAAATATTCGTTCCAATACAAAAATAGTATATATCGAAACCCCTGCTAATCCTACTGTTCAAATTACTGATATTGCAGCGGTTTCTGAAATTGCTCATAAACATGGTGCTTTGGTTGTTGTTGATAATACTTTTAGCTCACCTTATTTACAGCAACCACTCAATTTAGGTGCAGATATTGTTTTACATTCCATAACAAAATTTATAAATGGACATGCCGATGTTGTTGGTGGAGTGTTAGTTGCAAAAGACCCCGATGTATATGCTAAACTTCGTAAAACCATGACTTATATGGGTGGCAACATGGATCCACATCAGGCATATTTGGTAATTCGTGGCGTAAAAACTTTGTCAATACGAATGGATAGAGCTCAGGAAAATGCAATAAAAATTGCCGATTATTTGGAAGCACACCCAAAAGTTTCAAAAGTAATGTTTCCCGGATTAAAATCGCACCCACAATACGAACTTGCTAAAAAACAAATGAAAGGTCCAGGTGCTATGATAAGTTTTGAACTTAAAGGCGGTTACGAAGCAGGAGTTACATTAATGGACAATGTAAAAGTTGCTTTGCTTGCGGTTTCGCTTGGAGGAATTGAGACTTTAATTCAACATCCGGCTTCAATGACTCACGCCGGAATAGGTAAAGAAGGCAGACTTGCAGCAAATATTACAGATGGATTAGTTCGTTATTCTGTTGGAATTGAAGATGTTGAAGATTTGATTAATGATTTGGAACAAGCGCTCGCTAAAATATAATATAAATGACTTTAATAAAAGAACTTCGCTGGAGAGGCATGATTCACGATATCATGCCAGGTACCGAAGAACAATTAGCAAAAGAAATGACTACGGCTTATGTAGGAATTGACCCAACAGCCGATTCGTTACATATTGGACATTTAGTTTCCATAATGTTATTAAAACATTTGCAACTCGCAGGACACAAACCAATTGCTTTGATTGGCGGAGCAACAGCTATGATTGGCGACCCTTCGGGGAAATTGGAAGAAAGAAAATTATTAACAGAAGAAGAAATTCGTAAAAATGAAATCGGAATAAAAAAACAATTAGAGAAATTTTTAAATTTTGACTGTGAAAAAAATTCTGCTGAAATAGTAAATAACAATGACTGGTTTCAAAATTTAAGTGCTATTCATTTTTTACGAGATGTAGGAAAATTTTTGACTATAAATTATTTATTAAATAAAGGTTTTGTAAAAGAGCGTATAAATAAAGATGATTTATCATTTACTGAATTTAATTATATTTTGATGCAGGCTTATGATTTTTTGTGGTTGCTCGAAAACAAAAACTGCAAATTGCAAATGGGCGGTTCAGACCAATGGGGAAATATTACAGCCGGTTCGGAACTTATCAGAAAAAAATTAAGAAAAGAAGTGTTTGCAATAACCTGTCCGCTAATTACAAAAGCCGATGGAGGTAAATTTGGCAAAACCGAAAAGGGAAATATTTGGTTAGATGCACGTTACACATCACCTTATCAGTTTTATCAATTCTGGTTCAATGTTTCGGATGAAGATGCCGAAAAATACATTAAAATTTTCACGTTGTTATCGTTTGAAGAAATATCTGCTTTAATCGAAAAACATAAAGCAGAACCACATTTACGCTTATTGCAAACGACATTAGCAAAAGAAGTTACAATAATGGTTCACTCAACACAAGATTACGAAACTGCCGTTGAGGCATCGCAAATATTATTTGGGAAAGGTACAAAAGAGATGCTCGAAAAAATGGAAGAATCATTATTTTTGTCTGTTTTTGAAGGCGTTCCACAATTTAATTTACCCAAGACAGAGCTCGAAGCAGGTGTATTGTTAACTGATTTACTTGCTGTTAAAACTCAAATTTTCTCAAGTAAAGGCGAAGTGCGAAAAATGATTCAGGCAGGTGGGTTAAGCATGAATAAAGAAAAAATCACAGAAGGCATAACAATAAACAATTCTAATTTATTAAACAATAAATTTTTGCTGATTCAAAAAGGCAAAAAGAATTATTATTTAATTATTGTTGCATAATTTTTTTTGCCTATGTTGGAGTTTTCTCCAACGTATAACAGGGAACTTACAATCATATTGGAGAAAGCTTCAAGATGGGCGAACATATATAGCTGATAATGTTACACCAATCAACACATTAAAACCAAAATCAATCAGAATTACTAAACATTTTGCAAAAGTTTTAATACTATATTAATTTTCTCTTCATTTGGGATTTCGCTATCAAGCCAATTAATTTTAGTTCCTTTACGTTCCATACCTCTAAAATATGTCATTTGGCGTTTGGCAAATTGATGAATAGCTATTTCGAGCTTCGTAAAAAATTCATCAAAAGTGTATTTTCCAATCAAGTATTCTGTTATATGTTTGTATTCTAACCCATAATATATTAATTGTTCTGGAGTTAATCCTTTACTCAGCAAATTTTTCACTTCATCAATTAACCCTTCAGAAATTCGTTTTTTTAATCGTTCGGTAATTCTTTGCCTGCGTATTTCTCTGTCGCAATTTATACCAATATTTAAACTAGTTAATTTTGGATATTCCTTTTCATGAACATTGTTATGAGCGTAAAAATCTTCAATTTCAATTGCTCTTACAGCTCTTTTAATTGTATCAACATCTGTTTTGTTGTGTAATCTTTTGTACGTTGTTAATATTTTTGTAAGTTCTTCAAGTGATTTGTTTTCAAGACTACTTCTTAATTCAAAATTTACAGGAACATCAATTAATTTATAACCTTTTAAAACGGCATCAATATATAAACCTGTGCCACCGCATAATACAGGAAATTTGTTTTTATTTTTAATGTTGTTATACGCCAACAAAAAATCTCGCTGGTATTCAAACACGTTATATTTATAGCCGGCATCAACAATATCTATTAAATGATAAGGTATTGGAACATTATTTACAATATAATCTTCAAGGTCTTTTCCGGTTCCAATATTCATGTTACGATAAACCTGACGAGAGTCAGCACTTATTATTTCTCCATTTATTTTACTACACAATTGAGTTGCAAATTTAGTTTTCCCAGTTGCAGTAGGACCAAGTATTGTAATAATATTATATTTTGTATTCATTAAAAAAAACATAAATTTGCACTAAATTAACTAAATAAAATTATTATGAACATAAATGCAATTATTAAAAGAACTATTAACATTATTGTTAAACCAGCCGAAGAATGGAAAGTAATAGAACAAGAAAACACTAACAAGACTGCTGCATTAACAGGTTATGCATTGCCTTATATTATAGTTGTTGCAATTGCTTCGTTTATAGGAAGTTTACTGTTTCATCCTTTTTATTTTTCAATTACATATTCGGCGATATCTACCATTTTTGCTTTTGCAATACCTTTTGTAGGTATTCTTATATCAGCAATAATAATAAATGCACTTGCACCAAGTTTTGGTTCAATAAAAAATATTGACAATGCTTTTAAACTCGTAATATACTCATATACTGCATCTTTTATTGCAAGTATTGTAACGGGATTACTTCCAATATTATTTTTTGTTGGAATTGCAGGTTTATATTCGTTTTATATTTTGTTTCTTGGCTTTACTCCAATGATGAAAACCCCTGATGATAAAAAAGTTGGTTATTTTATTGTAAGTATTTTAATTATGCTTGGAGTTTACGCGGCTTTAGCGTTTACTCTTAGTTTAATTTCAGCAACTTTATTTGTTAGTGGAGCAACAATGATGTTTTAATAAGGTTTTGTTTGTAATATTGGACATTTTGAAAGTTAAAAAAGTTTTTTGCCTGCCTTGTTAAATAAGCATAATCAACATCCATTATTTCAAAAAGCAGATATTGGCGTTTTCTTGCAAACACTATTTAACAGGGTGGATAGTTTATTGTTTAACAGCAAATGATTGACTTTATAGACAGACATTACTAATAAAATTAATGGGCGATAAAATAATAAGTAAGAACAAAAAAGCCGGATTTTTATATGAATTAGTTGAAAAATTCATTGCAGGTATTATTTTAACCGGCAGCGAAATAAAATCTATCCGACAAGGCAAAATTAATTTTGTTGATTCTTATTGCGTTTTTATTAATAGAGAACTTTTTATTCGTGGTTTGCACATTGCTGAATACACGCATGGCGGATATGCAAATCACGAGCCTGTTCACGACCGTAAATTATTACTAAACAGAACCGAGCTTAATCGTATTCAGAAAAAAGTTAAAGAAAAAGGATTTACAATAATTCCTACCCAATGCTTTATTACCGAAAAAGGTAAAGCAAAAATAGAAATTGCAGTTGCCCGAGGCAAAAAAGTATTTGATAAACGCGAAACGATTAAAAATAAAGATAGCAAACGCGAAACCGAACGAAATCGCGAGTAATTTTAATTTTTTACGATTAATAACTATATGGATAGCTATTATAACTATTAGCTCTGGACACTAAATAGATAATCGCTACAATATAAATAATCCAAATTATTGTAAATACGATAGACGCAATTAGACCAATGGTACCACAAGTTTTTGCTGTTTTCAAAAGATTAAGCGATTTTTCGTTATAATTTGAAGGATTTTCTTCATAAAGCTTTAATGCTTTTCTTCGTTTCGAAAATGCAACAAAAGAAGCTATGAAACCAAAAGCTGCCATTGCAGCAATAGATGCTATGCCCCAAATCATTGCAGACAGAGCTTCGGGAACCATTTTTTTTCTTACTCCAGTTCCACTTAAATTTGAATTTTGTTCTTCCATAAATTTAGTTGTTTAAAATTTTAATTGTCAAAAATAGTAAATTATTTATAATAAAAAAATAAATCAAGGGTCAAGTGCGCCCTCGTAAATATCTATTGATTCTAAAAACTTAATGTTGTTAATTATGTACTCGTGAGCCGGTTTTGGTTTTGGTAAAGAAACATCATGTAAAAGTCTTGAATTATCGAAAATCTGTCCAAGTTCAATAAAATCGAAATACGGTTCTAACCCTGCAAATAAAATTCTTAAACGACTTTTTTCGCCAAGAATATTTTCCCAATATTTCAAATGTTTATCATATTTTGCCAGTTCACCAATATCTTCCATGCGACCTTTAGCCCAAAACCTCATGTTATTGGCAAGTTTTCTGTCAACAAATTGATGTGCAGGTTTTTCGGGAAAATAAGATTCAATTTTTCTTGTACACAATTCGCTATTGGTTGAAGAATCAACACCGGCAGATATATGATAAACATCGAAATTGCGTTTTACCAAAAGCAAATCGGTAATAGCTTCGGCTGCGTAATCAACGGGAATAATATCTATTTTTGACAGCGGATTTACAGGAATTAACCGTAAATAATTAAATGCTGCCAAAGTCCATAATATTACTGATGAGCGAGGAATTTTATTTTTGCTATCGCCCATTATTATTGACGGTCGGACTACTAAAATTTTTTCTTTAGGTAAAAATTTACTTAACATCATTTCGCCCATCATTTTTGTGTAAGTGTATGTAACTAAATGATGTGCATTTGTGTTTGGTGATTCATCCTCGCAAATAACTCTGTTTTTTATATCTTTTCCACAAATAGTTGCAGTGCCAATATATAAAAATGTATTTAAGTGTTTTAAATCTTTTGCCCAGCTAAGGACATTTTCTAATCCATTAATATTTACTTTTTTAACAGCATCATCGCTTCCTTTTGAAAATGAGGTATTTGCGGCAGAATGGACAATAAGATTAATTGTGTGTAATTCTTTATGAGAATTTAAAGTTGAGGTTAAATCATTGTCGCTTAAGTTTCCAACAATTGGAATTATTTTTTCGGGTTGATAAAAATCGCCATGCAAGTCGAAAACGTGTTTTAATCTTTTATTTGCTTCGTCAATACTTTTTGCTCTAACAAGACAATATATTTTTCGTATATCACTTCGTTTTGATAAAGTTACAAGTAACTCTCCTCCAAGAAATCCAGTTGCGCCAGTAAGAAATAAATTCATCAGTTTATATTATTCTATATTTAGAAAAAATCGTGCAATAATAAACAAATTTTTTAAATATTATTGAACCCATTACGTTAAAAAACAATAAGCGACCCCGAAGGGACTCGAACCCCCAACCATCAGAATCGGAATCTGATATTCTATCCAATTGAACTACGGGGCCAATAATAGTGCAAAAGTATAAAAATAATTCAGATTGCCTTAATATTAACTTATATTTGTAATTTATAATGCAATAATTAGTGTTTGCAAGAAAATATCAATTTACTCACATCTATTTTTATTTTTTAAGGTGTTCGTGAGATTGCTTCGCTAAGTTCTGCGTTATGCTCGTCTAAAAAATTAGCCAACGGGGCAGGCTTTGAACTTGAAGTTTTATTATCAAACACTGAGTTT
>JAVHRE010000219.1:0-3918 GCA_036171495.1 Bacteroidales bacterium | reverse complement strand
ATTAGCCAACGGGGCAGGCTTTGAACTTGAAGTTTTATTATCAAACACTGAGTTTTCTTTCTAACAATAATTACAGCAGTAATACGTATTATAGCAAAAATTAATTTATGTTAAAAATTGTTACTTTACTACTTTTATTTAACACGGTTGCTTTTTCGCAAATTAAATTTAACGAATACTTTATAGCAAAATCATTAAGGGTTGATTTTTACGAAACAGGAAATTCTGCCGAAAAAAAAATAATTTTTGCTGATGCCAAGCAAGAACAATTTTGGGCTGGAACACAAAAAAATCTTATTGACACATTTAATTATGGCGAATATCAATATTTAGTTTACGACTCAATTTCGTCTAAACTTATATTTTCGCGGGGATATTGCACGTTGTTTCAGGAATGGAAAGCAACACCCGAAGCTAAAAACGAACCCCGTTCTTTTTATGAAACTGCAATTTTACCATTTCCATTAAAAACAATAAAATTTGAAATTCAGGCTCGAAATAAAAATTTAGAATTTGAAACTGTTTTTTCAAAATATATTAATCCAAAAGATAAGTTTATAAGTTCCGAAAACCCACCCAAATATAATTGGTATTATATACAAAAAAAAGGAGACTATAAGGAGAAGGTTGATGTAGTAATTATTCCCGATGGTTATACAAAAGAAGAAATGAAAAAATTTCGCGACGATGCTAAACGATTTTCGGGTTATCTTTTTAATTCTTCGCCATTTAAGGAAAACAAAGACAAATTTAATGTTTGTGCCATTGAAGCTGTTTCGGAAGAAAGTGGAACTGATTATCCGGGCGAAAATATTTGGAAAAATACTATCGTCGGTTCAACTTTTTATACTTTTAACTTAGAACGATATTTAACCATAAGCGACATTAAAGCTTTGCGAGATATTGCAAGTATTGTACCTTACGACCATATTATTGTTTTGGTAAACACCAAAACTTATGGCGGAGGCGGAATCTATAATTTTTTTAGCGTTGTTTCGAGTGATAATATTTTTTCTGAATATGTAAATGTTCATGAGTTTGGACACGCTTTTGCCGGACTGAGCGACGAATACTACGATTCGGATGTAACAGTCGAAAATTATTATTCGTTAGAAAAAGAGCCATGGGAGCCTAATTTAACAAGCTTAGTAAATTTTTCTAAAAAATGGAAAGATTTGGTTTCAAAAGATGTTCCTATACCTACTCCCGTAAACGAAAAATATTTTGGAAAAGTTGGAGCTTTTGAAGGTGCAGGATATTCTGCTAAAGGCTTATACCGACCTGCTTATGATTGCACAATGAAATCAGTATCGGTTAATAATTTTTGTCCGGTTTGTAAAAGAGCTATTCAGGAGATGATTGATTATTATACGAAGTAAACTTATAGGGAACTTCTAAAAATCAAGCACTACGTCATTCTGTCCTGAATCAAGTTCAGGATTGTTTCAGAATCTAATTATCAGGTTGTTATGAGATGCTGAAATAAATTCAGCATGACGATTTTGGTATTTTTAGAAGTCCCCTATAATAAAAGCTCATTTTAGTTAACCCTACAATATAGTTAAACAAATGAAATATTCACGACCAAAAATATGGACACACTACTTGTCCAGATTTATTAGGAGGGGAATGATTATCTTTGCAAGACTACAAACACATAGGAACTGCCCTGAAATAACTCGTACAATTATTTAATTGCTCAAGTTTTTTCAACATAGTTCATTATTTCTTTTTAAAATAAACAACTTATTTCATTACAAAGCCTATGATTCAAAATTATTTTTTAAAATTTAATGTCGTTTAATTCAACTTCTAAATTTTTTAATTGAGATAAAGAGGCTTTTATAACATTTTCATCGTCAACTTTTACAGTAGAATATAAATTGTTATAATATTTTATACCTTCAATTAAATTTTGTTTAAATATTTTGAGACTTTCTTTTTCTTTATTGGAGATTAAAGTGTCTTCGGCTTTTTCTTTCAAGTACTTAATGTTAATAATAAGCTCTTTAACTAAAAAATGTGGACGGTCGGTGCGTTCTATAACATTTATTCTTCCATAAATATGCGAAACCATTTCCTGTAAACTTAAAATTTTTGAAAAGTACGCCATATTAGGTCCGGGACAAATAGAAACCCCTTCACCCTCTTTTGTATAAGGTATTTTGTTTTTTATTAAAGTAGCGGTTCCTAAACCAACACAAATACAAACTTTTTCAACAACTTTTTTGTATTCTCTGTCGTAAGTTTCTTTATCTAAATTTAATGCTTGTAATTCTTTTATTTTTTGTGTTTGATATTCTCTTGAGCCCGTACACATAGGTTTATCGTTAAAATAGGAATTAAAAGCACCATATTTTTTAATGCAAGGGGAACCAGGTTTACCTTCGGAAACAAGTTTTTCCTGTTCTATATCTTTTGTGTTGTTTCGTAAATTATTAAATGGTATTCCGTAAGGCGAAATGTTGCTTAAATATAAATCATCTTCTTTGGCTGCCTGTAATAATTTAATAGTTTGTTCGTCAACATTTGTTACTTCGGGAACCAATAAAAATGGAGTTGCCCAGCCAACCGAATCAACATTATAATAATTTAAAATAAATTCGTGCTCTTTGTTAGTTCCTACACCGCCTTGAGCCGTAATTTTAAAATTAAGCTCTTTGTCAGGAATAATTTTGTTTTTATTTTTTAAAGCATTAAACAAAATTTCGTTAATAGATTTTGTTAATTCTTTGCGGTTTTGCTTAAATTCGTTTAGCACAGAACCCATCAAATTTCCCTGCGAAATATATACATGTCCGCCACAATTTAAACCCGATTCTACGCGATATTCCGATACCCAAATTCCTTTTTTTGCAAAATATTTTCCTTGAATAAGTGCCGAACGGTAATCGCTTACTTTTAAAGTTATTTTCTTTTTAAATTCACCTTTTTCGTTTGGAAAAAAATCATCAAACTTTTCGATATAATTGTACAATCGTGGATTCATTCCTGCCGATAATACCATTGATGACGTTAATTTTGAATTTGCAAAACCTCTGAAAGCAGCATGTGCATCGCAATATTCTATAGGAAGTTTTAAACCATCACGATAATTTACTTTATCAAGTTTGGTCATAATATTTACATCAATACTTCCTGCAATTAAATTGGCATTGAGCCAGTTTTTAAATTCTGTAACATTATCCTTTAACGAAAACGATGTATATTTTTCCTTTAGCCACGAATAATCGGGAAGCATATCAAAATATTTTTGCAATTCTTTTGATTTACTTTCAAATGAATTTTTAAGTTCCTCAAATTTTTGTTTTACAATTTCATCAATTAAATTCAAATATGCAGTAATACGTTTTGCTCTATAATCATCGTCTTTAGAGGTAATTTCATTAAATGGTATTTGTAAATATTGGCAATAAAATTGACGCATTTTTTCTATTAATCCGTCATCAACCAGCGAAATAGTAGATGTTATGCCATATTGAGCCACTTTTACCGGTGTATCAATAGAATAACCTATTCCCATTACCGGAATATGAAAAGAATGTCCTATATAATTATTAACCATATAAATACTTACAAGAAACTTTAAGTTTCAATTTTACCAAACCTTAATAATATTCAAGGAATTGATTTGCAAAAGTAAATATTTATAATATTTTTACAAAAGAATTTAATTTTAAAACTAAATTATTTTAGGTAATTAATAATTAGTTATTTATGCGAATTAAGGGTTGAATTTAGTTTTCTTTCTTATGCCCCAAAGGGGCTACCGCTTGGTAAAGAAAACAACAACTTTCGTTTTGTCCTGTAGGGACAACCCTTTACTCAAGCTCTTTAAAAATATATATATCATTATAATCAATTTCAAATTTTTTAAGCATTTGTTTATATTCTTCTAAAAATGATTGCTTTTTATGA
>JAVHRE010000218.1:0-16467 GCA_036171495.1 Bacteroidales bacterium | reverse complement strand
CCATTCTAAAGGTCAAATTGTCCTTTGGACTAATTTGACCTAAGAATTGGTATAAATTCAACATGACGATTTGTAAGGTTTTTAGATTTCCTTAAAGTATAGAAACATCCAAATATATTTTCCTTATTATCTTATAATTAAAATATCAGATGTATAGATTTTTTTGTTCTTTTTTTATACTTGTAGAGATGGAATATAGATGAAAAATTGCAGTCGTTCAATTTATTAGTTTTATTTTTGCCACAGAATTAAAAACTAATTTAATAATTAAAACAATTTTTTATGAAAAATTTTAAAATTTTCACTTTGATTTTGCTTGCTTTTGCGAGCGTTTTTCTTAACTCATGTAAGAAAGACAAAAAAGATGATTCCACCGACACTACAAAAAAGTATGTAATGGTGATTGAAAACGGAGCACAAACAATTTCGCCAAACGGCAATATTGCTTATTCCGCTATTCTTGTTGATGCTAATGGTTCAGTAACTCCTGCCACAGGCGTTTCGTGGACTACTTCAAATTCACAATTGGCTACTATTAGTTCTTCAGGTATAGTAACAACTTTAGGCACGGGCGAAATAAAAATTACAGGCTCGGTTACAAAAGACAATGTTACTTATTCGGCTTCTGTTCCGCTTGGAATTTATGTTTCTTCTGCTTTTTCAGTAGCTCCTTCGGCAATAATATGGAATAAGGGCGATAATCTGCAATTAGAATCAGTTTATTTATCTACAGCAGGTGTAACAAATCCTACCTGTACTTATCAATCAAGCAACACAGCCATAGCAACCGTTTCCTCTACCGGTTTAGTTAGTTTTATTGAAGTTGGCGAATGTCAGATAACTGTTACAGCTACAAGCATACAAGGAAGCCCTGTTGTAACTGTTCCGGTTCTTGTAGTTGGTATTCCGGAAGTTGCTATTCCAATTATCCGGATAGAAGTTGACCCACCATCAAAAGATTTATTTAAAAATGAAACACAACCACTCACAGCAAAAGCATATAAAGGCGATGGTTCTGAAGCTACCGGCACTACTTTTACATGGAGTTCAACTGAGCCGGCAATTGCAAGCGTAAGCAGTGCCGGTCTTGTAACACCGCACAAAACAGGAACAACTTATATTCAAGCCAGTGCAAGCGGGATTATTGGTCAGTCAGAAATTACAGTAAATTCTGATACACTTGTTTGGATTACTCCATTTTATACATCAATACCTGCCGGTGGAACAAAACAATTTACCACTGTAGCCTATCACATAACCCGCACAAATGCAACTCCTTTTAGCCCTGCGGTTACATTTGATTGGCAAATACCTACTTATGGTTTTGCGATGTTCGATATTGCTACCGTAAACGCTACAGGATTGGTAACATTAAAATCTAATGCTTTTGCAGGTATGTCAACATTTGTAATGGCTTCCGACCACGCAAATCCATGGGTTGGAAGTGTAGGAACAATTATGGTTGCCGTTGCCGATAATTGTGATTGCGGTGCCGGAAATGCCTTGGTTAATCATATTACGGTTACCAATTCGCAACCTATTAATATGAATATGATTAGCAGTACACAAGCACAAATAAACTTTACAGCTTACGATGTTTCAAATAACCCGGTATCAAGCCCTAATTTAGTTTTTTGCTCTGATAACATTATGGTTGCCAGTGTCGACTCTGATGGTTTGATTACGGCAACCGGTGAAGGTGATGCTATTATTAAAATATGCTCAGGCACTTACGCCGAAACGACTGTAAATGTTCATGTAACTTTAATGAAATAAGTATTTTTGCAAATGTTGGAAATAATTCCAACAAAGGCACGAAATATAAGGGAAGATAACAATAGTTGTCTTCCCTTTTTTTGATATGCCGATACAAATATATGTAAATTCAATCCCGATTTGTCAGCAATTTTTTTCACCCAATTCATATTTGTGGAATATTCCAAGATATTATCATAATTGTTTAATCATTTTTTTGATTAATCTTTCTTTGTGATAATAATTCTTTGTGAGTTTATTTCCCCATTATGTATAACTTGAATAAAGTAAATTCCATCTGATTGTTTATTTAGATTAACAAATAACCCATTAATATCGGAATTATTCGATTCACAATGACGCTCCGAATTGACTTTACAGACAAACACTATTTATCTTCTAAAATTCCTTTTGTTCTTACTAAAGTTTCTATGGTTATTTGTTTGCTTATTTTTTTGTGGTTCATAAAATGGTGTTTTACCAAACTTTTCTGGTACAATAACCTTTTGAACTTTATTTCCTAACAAATCTTCAATTTCCGAAAATTTACCTTGTTCTTTTTCACTAACTAATGTTATAGCTATTCCGTCGTTTTCTGCACGGGCAGTGCGACCAATACGATGAACATAATCCTCGCCATCATTTGGCACGTCGTAATTTATTACAAGGTCAATATCTTCAACATCTATTCCACGCGAAAGAATATCAGTGGCTACTAATATGTTAAGTGTTCTGTTTTTAAAATTTAGCAATACTTTTTCTCGTTCACTTTGTTCAAGGTCGGAATGAATTTCTGAAACAGAAAATCTTGCCCTTTTTAATTCTCTAGTTAAATCTTTTACACCTTGTTTTGTTGAACAAAATACTAAAACGCTTCTTAATTTCTTTTCGCTTAAAATATAGCTAACAAGTGGCATTTTCTGGGAATTATACACTACGTAGGCTTCTTGCTTAATTTTTTCGGGTGGTTTTGCAAGTGCAATATTTATTTCAATAGGGTTGGATAAAATTTTACGGGCAATTTGTCTTATTTTTGTTGGCATTGTAGCAGAAAAAAGTAATGTTTGTCTTTCTTTTGGAAGAAAAGATATTATCTTCATTATATCATCATAAAAACCCATATCAAGCATTCTATCGGCTTCATCGAGTACTAAATATTTTAATTCTGAAATGTTAACATCCCCCATATTCAAATGAGAAATCATTCTTCCGGGAGTACAAATCACTATTTCTGTACCTTGTTTTAGTGCAAATTGTTCGCGGGAAAAAGCAACTCCGTCGCCACCACCATAAACTGAAATTGAACCTATACGGGCAAAATATGCAATGCCTTCCATGTGTTGCTCAATCTGAACCGCTAACTCACGGGTTGGAACAATTATTAATGCTTTAATATTATTATCCTGCTCTTCGGAAATTATTTTGTTTATTAATGGCAATAAAAATGCAGCAGTTTTACCGGTACCGGTTTGTGCAGAGGCAATTAAATCATTTCCTTTTAAAATTACAGGAATTACTTTTTCCTGAATAGGTGTTGGGGTTTCGTAACCAAATGCGCCAATTCCTTCTAAAAGTCGCTTATCGAGACCAAATTCTGTAAAATTCATTTTTACGGTTACTGATTACTGATTTAAGGTGTTTATTAATAACGTTTACTCGACCAATGTACTTGTCTTCATTTTGTCGCAACCGAACAGCATATTTATTCCTAAGCGGAAATTCAGATTTCGGGTAGCTTGAGGCCAAATAATTCCACAAACATTATCGGTAACAATATAAAATTGAAACCATGGAATTTTAAATAAAACTCCTGCACCAACTTGTTTAAACGAATTATTTTCGACTGTATAGCTTAAAGTCCCCATAAACCATTTTGTTAAGTTTGCATTCGCACTTAATGTTACACCACCGTGCAATCTTTTCAGGAAAATATCGCCACGGAACAATAATCCGAAGTTTAACTTTTCGTTTAAAGTATAAGTACCACCCAAATACATTTTAGGCGAAAGCCAGTAATTATAAGACTTATGATTGAGTGTAGGCTCAAATGTTTTAATAATGGAATCTTTAAATTGGTCGAGATAAGCATTGCCAACCGAATCGTTTTTGTTAAATAATGGTTGAATGTTAATACCGTCAAAATAATATTCGCCCGAAGATTTTACACCATTTGTATTGTTTGTATAATGAATAAAACCAATATTCAGGATGCTTCCGTAAAAATTTATTTTATTATTATATACATATTTAAACCCCAAATCAATAGCTCCGCCCGGATTTTTATTCTCCATCATTATCTTTTTTGCATTTGGGTTAAAAATAGTGTCTTCGTACATTAGCGAATCTTTTAAATAATCCATTTGCAATTTTTTAATATCTATAAAATGGTTCGATGAATGAACTTCCCAATCCGATTTAACTGTTAATGAATAATCATCGGCATCAGTTTTCAAGGTAAGTTGCTGGCTTTTAAACCATAAATTTTCTTTTCCGAACAATAATTTTGCACGCCCACCTACTGTCCATTTATTGCCTATTGTTTTTGAAGCTCCCAAGGCATACTCTCTATACCAATTAAAACCGGCACCGAAATAGCTTAAAGATGCTTCTTTCCCTAAAAATGATTTTCCATTTCCTTCCCATGCAAGTGTAACTAAATCTTTTGGAAAGCTTGCCTGAGCAGCAAGTTTTTCGGTTAAGTTAAAAGTAAAATACCAGTTTTTCCAACGGTAACCTGCCGAGAGCAAGTTTATATCAGTTTCAATTGATAAATAATTAACAGTTTTGAGCTTTGTCAGCAAATTTGGAAAATCAAAAATAAGAGAATCGGCTTGTGCTCCAGTCCCTTTTCTAATAAATTGATTAAGTGCAAACCCGTTGTTATTATAATTAAAATGAATTGGTGGCATTACTTGCCCAACAATTGGCAATAACATTCCGCTTAAATAAATCTTACATTCATTCTGGATAGCAGGATTTAAAACATTAGATTGAGGAATACGGTGCATAAAATAAAGTGTTTGGTCTTGTTGCGCAAAAAGAATTGTTGCATAAGTACAAAATAATATTGATAGAGTATATTTTTTTATTGTTTTCATCACTTGTCCTCCTTTTTAAAAATCAGTCTTTGTATTTATTTTCGCCTGAACCTGAACGCCCACTTTAACATCTAAAGCATATTCGGCATAAAACCTGACATTTGTTGAACCTGCGTTTGTAGTATGAACATATCCCCGAACAAGTGCCTTTTTAACATTGTGCAAATGAGCCAAACGACTGCCATAATACATAACATCTGAAATTTTACGTGTAGGAGCAATAACCTTTCCTGTACTTCCTAAAATGCCACTTTGTATAATTTCCATATTTTGAGGAGTAAAAACAGAATCAACTATATGATATAAACTATCAGTCAGATAAATCTGAACACCAGCTTCGGTAGGCATTCCATTTAAAATATTAAGATGAAACTTTACCCAATCAACATTATGTAAATCAATGGTAGAATCTTTGTAATAATCGGAGAAATTAAATGGCAATGTATCTTGTAAAATCCACCACGAAGCACGTCCCCAAAGAGGTAACTCAACTTCTAAATTAACTGCCAAACGACTCGTATCTAATATAAAATTATATTGATTGGAACCTGTCGGGTTTGATTGTGCATTTGTAGTAACGTGAACATATCTTGGGCTTTCAGAAACAATTGTTCTTATACTTGGAAAATTAGCTGTATCAAGTATAACAGAAGTAGTAACAGACTGCCCTATAATTGTTGGAGCTCCAATAGATAAAGGATTATAAGCTAAAGGGAAAGCATAAGTTACGTAAGAATTAGATACTGAAGAATAAATTTTAAAATCGCTGAATGTAGCACTAAACGGAACTCCGAAAGAATTGCTGACAAATAATCTGAATGTAGGATTCATAAAATACACATTACCCTGAAGAGTGTTATTAAAAATTTCAACATTTACAGTATCTTCCTGTATTGGAATATTTCGTTGCCCAATGTTACCATATAGTATTTTATATTGCAAAGTGTTAACCGACATATCAACAGTTACTTGATTACTTGCCAATACAGGATTACCACTATTTATTAGGGTAAGGCTTAATTCAACGGGAAGTTGATTGGACACGGGATTTTTAAAATCGGCATCGTAACCAGCTAAATCATAAAATGATTGATTATAAGTAAAAGTTCCGGTAGAAGTATTAATATTAACTGTTTTAGAATATGGCAAACTATTTTTTCTGATAGAAGGAAAGGTAATTGTTAGTAAACCGGTATGTAAAAATGTAGAAGTTACATTAACTGTAAATGTACCATTTTTAAAAATTAAACTATCAAAACTGTCGGATGGTAATTGGAGTGAGAGAAGCTGAGTGTAATTTTTTGTTACAGTTGCAGGAGATGTTGCAGGAAAACCTTGTGCAATAAAATCAGTACCTGTAAAATTATCAGAAAAAGTCTGATCGGATAAGGTTACATAATCTGAAGCCGGCAAAGAAAAAACTTGTTTGTGATACATTAAATATAGGAACCCTGTTTGGTCTTCAACAAACAATTGTGTTGTATCGTAATCCCTTAACATATCTCTTATAGTAAGCGAAGAATGAATAGCAGGAACAGCAATATTCGGATTCCAATTTATATTTGTTGAAAGTTTACTAAAATCCAACTTGTCTTTATAACACGATGTTGTCCATGTAGTTATTACAATAAACGACAGCACAAAGAACAATTTATTTTTCATCTGTTTATGTTTTATTAATTAATTCATATTCATTGGTTTCATTGATTCATTGTTATTTAACCATTCCCCCTTCCCTTTATTTAAAGATTTGACAACTTTTAAAAAGTTGTCAAATCTATTAATGTTGGATGCAAATATAATCATTCCCTTGTCTGTCTTTTTTAGTCATGAATGTTTCATAATAATAGTTTTATTTTTTTAAGACTTAATTAACAGCAAAAAGGTTGTTTTTAATAAATGTTTGTGCAAATTTAACAATTGCTCAATAAAATAGGATTTATTTTTCAAATATTTGTATTTTTAACGTTTAAAATAATTCACAAATGAGAGTTCATTTTATTGCTATAGGTGGAAGTGCAATGCACAATTTGGCAATTGCATTATATAAAAAAGGTTCAAAAGTTTCCGGAAGCGATGATGAGATTTTTGAACCGTCAAAATCACGATTGGCTGCTTGCGGCTTACTTCCCGAAAAACAAGGTTGGTTTCCCGAAAAAATTACTAACGAAATTGATTCAATAATTTTGGGAATGCATGCTCATTCCGATAATCCGGAGCTTTTAAAAGCAAAAGAACTTGGATTAAAAATATTTTCGTACCCCGAATATTTATTTGAGCAATCGAAAAATAAAACCAGAATTGTAATAGGTGGCAGCCATGGTAAAACCACAATAACATCAATGATTATGCATGTTTTGAAAGAATCCGGAGTTTTGTTCGATTACATGGTTGGAGCACAGGTGCAAGGTTTTGACACAATGGTTTCGCTTTCTGAAAACGCAAAATATATGGTTATTGAAGGCGACGAATATCTTTCATCACCAACAGATTTGCGACCAAAATTTCATCTTTATCATCCACATATTGCATTACTTAGCGGAATTGCATGGGACCATATTAATGTTTTCCCTACATTTGAAAACTATGTCGAACAATTTGCGATTTTTGTCAGTATGCTCGAAGAAAATGGTTCTTTAGTTTGGTATCAACACGATAAAGAAATTCAAAAAATTGCCAAAAACCTTAAAAAGAGCATTAAATCAATTACATATAGTGAACATAAAAATAAAACCAAGAATAATACGACTTTTTTAATTACTGAAAATGGTAATGTTCCTTTGGAAATTTTTGGAAAACATAATTTAGAAAATATAAGCGGTGCCTTAGAAATTTGCCGGTTAGTGGAAATAACCGATTCTCAATTTTATAATGCAATATCTTCATTTAAAGGAGCTAACAAACGTCTTCAAAAGCTTGGCGAAAACACTCAAACAACTGTTTTTCTTGATTTTGCACATTCCCCATCAAAAGTAAAAGCCACTATTAATGCTGTAAAAGAACAATTTCCCGATAAAAAATTAATTGCCTGCCTCGAACTTCACACATATAGCAGTTTAAAAAAAGATTTTTTACCTCAATACAAAAATTCTATGGACATGGCAGACGAGGCAATAGTGTATTATAATCACCATACTATTGAATTAAAAAGGCTTGCCCCGGTTGAGTCAAACGAAATTGTAAACACATTCGCTCAAAAAAATCTGAAAGTTTTTACAGAATCGAGGCAACTTATTGACTACCTATTATCGTCTGATTATAACAATAAAGTTTTATTAATGATGAGCTCCGGAAACTTTGATGGAATTCAGTTTACTGAATTTACAAAAAGAATACTTGACAAAAATGTAAAAACTTTGTAAATTTGCTTTTTTAACTTGAAAATGAAACTTATAAAAATCCATATCATTATTTTAAGGGCACATCTAAAAACTACACAAACCGTCATGCTGAATTTATTTCAGCATCTCCTTTCCCACTTAAAACAGAGATTCCGAATCAAGTTCGGAATGACGAAACAGTTTTTAGAGGTCCCCTTAATCTTAGCAATATTTGTTTCTGTTAATGCTAAATCATTTTCACAAACTTTATTACAAACCGATTCTATAACAAATAATATTATAGATAAATATAAAATTCTTTGCGGAGGAATGGCATCACTACCTATTATCGGGTCAATACCAACAGGAGTTGGACCAACTGTTCAATATCATTGGGAAAAAAACTTAGACTCCTTAACTAACAATTGGCAAATTACTTCATTAAATGATACTTCTCCGAATTATCAACCTCCCAACCCCGGGTATCTACAAATGTTTTACAGAAGAATTGTAATTTCTAATAGTATGCAAAATGCAAGTAATATTTGTGTAGTAAAAGTTTTTCCGGGTTCTACAAATCTTACATTAAATCAAATTGGTCCAAATTTACAAAACGTTCATTATGGCGTAATACCTGCAACATTTTCTGGAACACCTATAACTGGTGGTACACTTAACGACACAATTAAATATATATGGCTTAAATCGCAAAGCCCATCTTTTAATATAACATATCCTGCTATTGAAGGCACATATAAAAGTCAAAATTTAGCTTTTAATGAAGGAGCCGATACAACCTTTTATTACGACAGGTTTGCATATATTTTGCTCCCAACTTTAGAATTAGCTTGTATTTCGTATAGTAATTCTGTAAAAGTTTATTTATTAGACTCTAATGTTATTTCATGTTCAGATACTGTTTTCTGTAATGTTGCTAATTCTATTCTTATTACCGGAAATTCTGCTAATCATTATACTTATCAATGGCATATATTTAATGGAACAAGTTGGGTGCCTATTCCTGGTGCAACTAATTATCAGTATTCTCAGAGTTCCTTAACAAATACCACAAAATTTTTAAGAATGGTTAAAGATACTATTAGTGGTTATACATCTAATAGTAATATTATTACAATACATGTAACTCCTGCAATTACAAATGATACTATTTGGAATCATACGCCAAATATTTGCAAAGGAATAAGCGGTCCGATTTTGTATGGTTCTAATCCTTTAGGGGGTAATAACACTTATCAATATTCTTGGTGGTATAGCAATAACCAAATTAATTGGACTCCAAACACACTTCCAACAACTACTATTATTTATTTTCAAGCACCTGCTCTGGATAACACAACTTATTATATAAGAATTATTACATCAGGACCATGCATAGACACAAGTAATGTTGTAACTGTAACTCCAATAATAGTTCATGCAATAGCTGATTCTTCTATTAAAACTTGCGGGAACAATGCAACTCTTACCGCAACTCCACCTCCAATAGGGGGAAGTGGCTGGTGGGAAGTTCCACATGCATTCACATTATCACCACCAGACTCAACTTTAATTGTAGTAAATGCTGTTATTGCACCTTTTACTGCAAACAATATTACTTTTCCGGTAGTTTGGCATGTTCAAAATGCTGGTTGTAAAAGTACTGCTAATGTAGCAGTAACTTTTTTTCATCCAGTTGGACCTGCAAATGCCGGTACCGATATTACTTTAATTGGTGTAGATTCTGTAAGATTAAATGCAGTTCCTCAGTCATTTATGCCAGGGTATTGGTCAATTATTTCAGGTGGCGGCACTTTCGCTAATAATACTGATGCAACAACCATTGCAAATTTAATTCCACAGGGCGAAAATATTTTCAGATGGACTGTTACAAATGGTCCTTGCGTTTCCCAGTTTGACGATGTGACAGTTACAGTAACAAATTTAAAAATTCCTAAAGGATTTTCGCCAAACGGCGATGGAGTAAATGATTTTTTTGAAATAAAAGGAATTGAATATTATCCAAAATCTGACTTTATTGTTTTTAATCGCTGGGGGATAGAGGTTTATCACAAACAAGGATACGACAATACATGGGACGGAAAAACCATGAATAAAGTATTACTTCCCGAAGATACTTATTTTTATATTCTGAAATTAGATGAGAAAAACAGCAGAAAAGGATTTATTATTCTAAAAAGATAAGATGAAGGATACCTTTAAAAATAATATAAATCGCCATGCTGAATTTACTCGTCATGCTGAACTTGTTTCAGCATCTCATACAAAAAAATGGCTGCAAAACCCTCAAGGTTTTGCAATGGCTCGAGCTTGGTTAAACCTTGAGGGTTTTATTAAAGGACGGAATGACACTACATTCGTTTTTAGAAATGTCTTGAAGAAACTAACAATATCTATAATATTATTTATCTTTTCGTGCAATTTGTTTGCTCAATATTATCAACAATTTAGCCAGTATTTATTAAACGGACAAGCTATTAATCCGGCTTATGCCGGAAGCCGCGAAGTGTTAAGTACAACACTATTGTATCGCAATCAATGGGTAGGATTTGAAGGTGCTCCTAAAACAATGACTTTTAGTGCCAATACACCACTTTCGAAATTAAGTTCTGCCGTTGGGATACAAATTTTTTCCGATAAAATAGGCGTTTCCAAACATAATGGAATATTCTTAAATTACGCATATCGCATTCGTTTTAAAAAGAACCATCGCACTTTGGCATTTGGAATGGGTGGCGGAATAAATACTTTTAGTTCCAACTTTAGTAATGTTACAACAAATGATTTAGGCGACAAAGCTTTTGAAGAGCAGTATTTAAAAAAAACACGCCCAAATTTTAGTTTTGGTGCATATTATTATTCAAATAGATTTTTTGCAGGGGTGTCTATACCTTCTTTGCTTCATTATGGATACGATGTTTTTGGAGTTGCACCTGATAGTATGCAAACATTACCTTATAACATATATTATACAGCAGGTTATACTTTTGGCTTAAATAAAGATGTTAAATTTTCACCATCAATTTTGCTAAAAACAAATTACCCGCAAAAGGGGCAAATTGATTTGAATTTAAAGCTTTCTATTTACGATGTATTAGGAATGGCTGCATCATTAAGATTTGGCGATGCTTTAGTTTGGATTATTGATTTTCAGATTATTCCTAACCAGCTTAAAATTGGTTATGCTCACGATTTCTCTACTTCAGTCCTAAACAAATATGCCCATGGCACTAATGAATTTATGCTTAGGTACGAGTTTGCTTATAAATCAAATGTTGTTTCAACTAAACTTTTTTAATGAATATAAAAGTTTACATATTTCTTTTTAGTTTAATTTCGGTTGCAATTAACGCCTTTTCGCAACAATTTATTGAAGTAAAATCAATAAAACAAAGTACACGCGATTATAGCGAATTTGGAGCAAATTATTTTGAAGATGGAATAGTATATTGCTCAAATAAACGCGAAAATATAATTATAAGTCGTCAAAGTTCCGACAACCAATCATTTTACAATGTGTATTTTGTTTCTAAGAATAGAAAATCAAAAAAACAAAATACGGAATTTTTATCTGCAAGTATAAATAAATTATATAATGACGGACCATTAACTTCGAATGGTTCGGTTACTGTTTTTGCACAGAATTATGATAAAAAAAAGTCATTAAAAGATGAGAAAACAAATGTTGGGTTATTTGTTTGTAACAAAATAAATAATGTTTGGTCAGAACCTACACCGTTTCCTTATAATGATGTAAAATACAACTTAAGTTATCCTTCAATAAATAAAGAAGGCAATGCACTTTATTTTTCTGCAGATTTAGCCGGTGGTTTTGGGAAATACGATATTTATGTTTCATATTTTAAAAATGGCAAATGGACATCTCCGCAAAATGTTGGAAAAGAAATAAATACTTCAGGAAACGAAATATCGCCCTTTATTTTTCAAAATAGCCGGTTATATTTTTCTACCGATAATTTTGACAGCACTATAGTTTCTGATATATATTATACCGATCAAATTGCGACTGGAGTTGTATCGCATGTTACTAAAACTTTCGATATTTATTATTCCGATTACATTAATAACCAATGGCAAAAACCATTTCGTTTGCCCGAACCAATTAATTCGTCTTTTAACGATTTTGCTTTTGTATGCGATAGCACTACCGAAAACGGTTATTTTACTTCCGACAGAAAAGGTAACGACGATATATTTAAATTTTTTTCTACCCTTCCTGCATTTGAAACTTGCGATAGCATGCTCGAAAAAAACTATTGTTATCATTTTGTTGAAGGTAAAACAGTTGATTTAGACACAATTCCGGTAATTTACGAATGGGATTTTGGCGATAGCACAAAAGTAAAAAGTTTTGAGGCAGACCATTGCTTTCCAGGTCCTGGTGCTTATAATGTGTCATTAAATATGATTGATACAATTACCGGCGATATTTATAAAATGATTGCCTCGTACTTGCTTTCGGTTGATGACCCTATTGGTCCATACATTGTTTGTGCCGATACCGCTAAAGTAAATGTTACTATTGATTTTGATGCAAGTCAGACAAATATGCCCGAAAATAAAATTGACCAATATATATGGCTCTTTTCGGATAAGAAAAAATTTATTGGACAAAAAATTGTTCGCTCTTTCGAAAAACCAGGCATTTACCGAATTAACCTTGGCGTAACATTTGACAAAGATAAATCGGGAAATTATCAGAAAAAATGTATGTTTAAAGATATTGTTGTTGAATAATTGCCTAAATTTGAAAGTGTGCTAATGTACTTAAAGTAAAAAGTTCTAAAGTTGTTAATTTCATTATTGCAACAACAAGTTTACGTCATTGCGGGCTTGACCCGCAATCTATTTAATTGAGATTGCGGATTAAATCCGCAATGACGGTGTTTTTTTCTTCTTTCTTTTTTAACCTTATACTTAATTATATATTATCTTTGAAAAAATAAAAAAATGATAACTTCTGAACAAATTAAAGACCTAATTGAAAGACGCGAAGCTCTGAGGAGGTATCTTTGACGTTGAAAATAAAATTATTCAAATAGAAGAAGCCGAATTAAAAACTCAAGCTCCCGATTTTTGGAATAATCCAAAAGCAGCCGAAAATCAATTAAAAAATATAGCTGCTTTAAAATCATGGACAAATAGTTTTAACTCCGTTAATTCTACAATTGACGACCTGCAACTTTTATTTGATTTTCAAAAATCTGGCGAAGCAAAAGAGAACGAAGTAGATGAGCAATTTCAAAAAACTTTATTGTTAGTTGAAGCGCTCGAACTTAAAAATATGCTTGCCGAAGAAGAAGACAAATTAAGTGCAATTGTTAAAATAAATTCAGGAGCCGGCGGTACCGAAAGTTTAGATTGGGCAAGCATGCTAATGCGAATGTATATGCGATGGGGCGAACAAAATAATTATAAAATTCGTGAAATAGATTTTCAGGCTGGCGATGAAGTAGGCGTGAAATCGGTAACATTAGAGTTTGATGGAGAATTTGCTTACGGTTATTTAAAAAGCGAAACTGGCGTTCATCGTTTGGTACGCATATCACCATTTAACGCACAAGGCAAACGACAAACTACTTTTGCCTCGGTGTTTATTTCACCTGTAATTGATGATACTATTGAAATAATTGTTAACCCCTCAGAAATTGAATGGGATACATTTCGTTCGAGTGGACCTGGTGGTCAAAATGTAAATAAAGTTGAAACAGGAGTTAGGTTAAGACATTTGCCAACGGGCATTGTAATTGAAAATCAGGAAACTCGTTCGCAACTTAACAATAGAGAAAATGCTATTCGTCTTTTAAAATCGCAATTATACGAAATTGAATTACAGAAGCGTCGTGAAAAGCAAGCTGAAATTGAAGGTTCAAAGAAAAAAATTGAATGGGGTTCGCAAATTCGTAGTTATACATTGCATCCGTATAAACTTGTTAAAGATATCCGTACTGGTTTTGAAACCTCAGATGCAAATGGTGTTTTAGATGGTAAACTTGATGGCTTTATAAAAGCATATTTGATGGAATTTGGAAGAAAAAGATGAAGAAAGTAATCAGCTATCGGTAAAAAAGTAAGAAGTTTGAAGTAAAACAGTGAACAGTAAAAAAAACAGAAATAAATAGAAATACCTTGTTGTCATGTTGAGTGATTAGCGAAACATCTTTTCTTCAAACAACGAACATAGAACGTGGAACAATGAGCAAAGTTAAAAGTAAAAAGTTAGAAGTTAAAACAATAAACATAGAATAATTTATGATTTACGATTTAGGATTTAATAAGAAATTTAAAATTAAAGTATTTTTTTGCTTGTTTTTTATTTTTGTAACAATTTGTTCCTTTGCCCAAAATAAAGGATTTAGGATGGGAATAATGGCTGGTGCTGTTGCTTCGCAAGTTGATGGCGATATGTTAGTTGGATATAATAAAGGTGGATTACAAGCTGGAATATTTTTAACCAATAAGTTTAGCAAAAATAACGGTTTTAGTATCGAAATGAAATTTATTCAAAAAGGAAGTTATATAAACCGCCAAGACAGTATGAACCCTGTAAATAACAGATATTATAAGCTTCGCTTAAACTATGTTGAAGTTCCTTTTTTATATAACATCTATATTAAAAAAAAATTTATGCTCGAAGCCGGAGCAGGATTTTCATATTTATTTAATGCACGTGAAGATAAAAATGGTAATGGCTTTATGCCACCCGACCCCGAATTTAAAAGGTTCGATATTCCATTTGTTGTTGGAGTTTGTTATTTTCCTTTTGAGAAATTTCATGTTGATTTCAGATACTCTTATTCAATGATAGCAATCAGAGACCATCCCGCTCATCAAACTTATTACTTTGACCGCGGGCAATACAATAATTTATTATCGTTTGGAATGTACTTAATGTTATAATATAAAATGAAAGATTGAGAAGAAAGATTGAAGGGATTGAGAAAACAAGATTGAGAAGAAAAGATTGAAAAAGATTGCGGATAAAACAGATAAAAGATAATGGGAAATGATGATTGGTTAAAATACAAGATTCAGATTCGCGAAAGACTGCGTGAATTTGTTTTAAATATCCTTAAACTTTCAGAAATGTTACCTGATACAACACGCAGCAGGGTAATAAATTACCAAATTACAAAATCTGGAACATCTGTTTATGCCAATTATCGTGCTGCATTACGTGGAAGGTCAAAAGCTGAATTTTTTAGTAAATTATCCATTTCGGTGGAAGAAAGTGACGAAACAGAAATGTGGCTTGAATTAATAATCTGTTCTGAAATTTTCGACAATACATTTATAAGGAACCTGCATACCGAGAGTATTGAATTATTAAAGATATTATCGAATATGCGTAAAAAATTATCTTAAAATGAAAAAGCTATCATATCTCCAGTTTATCTCTTTCAATCCCTTTAATCTCATCCAATCTTCATCAATCTATTCAATCTTCATCAATCTCATTCAATCCTTTCAATCTCATTCAATCACTTCAATCTGAATGTCAATAAATTAATAAAATATAAACAGATGAAAAACAAAAAAATAATAATAGCAATCACAGGAGCAAGTGGCTCTATTTATGCTAAGCAATTAATTAACAAATTGCAGTTATTAAAAAATGCACCAGATATTGCATTGATTTTTTCAGAAAACGGAAAAAAAGTTTGGGACTATGAGCTTAATAACGAAAAAATTGACGAAACTAACATTACTGCCTTCTTGGCAAATAATTTTTTCGCTCCAGTTGCAAGTGGTTCTTCCGATTACGATATAATGGTAATAATTCCTTGCTCAATGGGAACAATGGGAAGAATTGCAAATGGCACATCAGATAATTTAATTATTCGTGCAGCCGATGTTATGTTAAAAGAAAAACGCAAATTGGTAATTGTGCCACGCGAAAGCCCTTATAATTTAATTCACATTAGAAACATGGAAACACTTTTATTGGCTGGTGCTGAAATTATTCCCGCTTCCCCTTCATTTTACAGTAAACCCAAAAATATTGAAGAATTAGTAAATACTATTGTCGAAAGAATATTAAGCAGTTTAGATTATAGTAACGATACTTATAAATGGGGAAAAAAGCAAGGACGCTGATTAACACAGATAGAACTGATTAAAAATTGTCACACAATTGTCAAACATTGTCATACAGTTGTCATACAGTTGTCACACAGTTGTCATACAATTGTCATACGTAGTCATACGATTGTCATACATTGTCACACAATAGTTATTTCTTACCAATTGTATTT
>JAVHRE010000217.1:0-3473 GCA_036171495.1 Bacteroidales bacterium | reverse complement strand
ATTGAAGGATTGAAGGATTGAAGGATTGAAGGATTGAAGGATTGAAGGATTGAAGTGTTTTTACAAACCCGAAATTTAAGCAATTAAAATGCATAAAATTGCAAACAAATTTATAAAGTTTGTTATTGTAATTAATATGTTCAAAAAAGTTCATTGTTATTTAACCATTTTTTAAGCCCAAAATTCCAAATTTCAAGCCCCAAATTCAAAGGGGAACAATTTAACCATTTAGCAATTATTTCAATGTATTTCTATTAATTTCTATCTATTTCTGTTCTTTGTTTTATGTTTTGCAAACAATTTATTATGCAAAGTTCGGCTATGTAAAATTAAAAGTCAATTATTTTATGATAAAAAGTTATTAACAGTTTATAAACAAATTTATTTTAATAAAAAAAGAGGAAATTTTAATTAAAATTTCCTCTTCTCGTTTAAGGTTTTTATGTTTGTTAGGCTCCCAGATAGGATTTTAATATTTTGCTTTTCGAAGTATGTTTTAATCTTCTAATTGCTTTTTCTTTTATTTGCCTAACTCGTTCTCTTGTTAAACCGAATTCTTCGCCAATTTCATCAAGAGAATAAGGGTGTTTGTTATTTAATCCGAAATAAAGCCGGATAATATCCGATTCGCGTAGCGATAAAGTTGTTAATATTCTTTCTATTTCTAATCTTAATGAGTGAGAAATTAATTCATTATCAGGTAATTCATCATCGTTTGAAGCTATTACATCATACATGTCACCATCATCTTCAGAACTTAATGGTGCATCCATTGAAACATGACGACCTGATGATTTTAAATATTCTTTTACTTCTTTTAAGCTGATATTTAAAACTTTGGCAATTTCATCGGCAGTAGGTTCACGTTCAAATTGTTGTTCAAGAACCGAAAACGCTTTATTTATTTTGTTAATTGAACCAATTTTATTTAAAGGTAACCTTACTATTCGAGCTTGCTCGGCAAGAGCTTGTAAAACAGATTGACGAATCCACCACACAGCATACGAAATAAATTTAAAACCACGTGTTTCATCAAACCTTAATGCAGCTTTAATTAATCCTAAATTGCCTTCGTTTATTAAATCGGGTAAACTTAATCCTTGATTTTGATATTGTTTTGATACAGAAACAACAAATCGCAAATTTGCATTTACTAATTTTGTTAAAGATTTTTGGTCGCCTTCTCTTATTTTTATAGCTAATTCAACTTCTTCGCTTGCAGAAATTAACTCTACCTTACCAATCTCGTGCAAATATTTATCTATTGAGGGAGTATCGCGATTGGTTACTTGTTTTGTGATTTTTAATTGTCTCATTTTTGTTAATAGTTAGATTTCATAGGCATAATTACGTAATTAAAATTTAAATGTTACAATAGCTATCTGTATATTTTTAATTAAGATTATATTTTAATGCAAAAACTATGCTATAAGTATCTGAAAAATAGCAATATTTTAATAATTATTTATTGTTTATAAATTTATTATTATTTTTTGTATTGAAAAAAAAATAAATAATTTGTCGTTTCATTTTAAACAACTATATTTGTACGCTTAATTATTATTATTTCTGCCTAAATTTCGGCAATACCAATTCGGTAAGTAAATAAATATCAATGTAATATTAAATTTTTCAACATGTTAGATGCTATTGAGCTTAGTAAGAAATCAGTTTCTGAACTGCGTGAATTTGCTAAATCTTTTAAAATTAGTCATTATGCTTCATTTCAAAAAGATGAATTAATAAAAAAATTAATGGAAGCAGACTTATCAAACGAAAATGGTGTAATTAATGAATTAAAAGAAACTAATTCTGCGTTAAAAATTAAACGTAAACGTAAAATTGTTGAGTCGGTTTTATTTACCAAGTCAAAACCAGTTAGCGATGAAGTTATTCCATCTGAACTTATGGTAGAAGATGATGAGTTTATAACTGAACCGCCACTTGTTAAACATATTGATAATGATGTGAATATATTGCCTGAACAAAAAATTGAACCAACTAATAATGAAACTGCATTAAGTAACAATTTGCTAAAAACTAACTCTCTAACGCCCGAACCTGTTATTGATGAAAAAGTAATTCCAATATTACAGAATGAAAATATTGAAAATAAAACCGAAAAAGATGTTGCTGATAATCAGACAACTAAAAATCAGGGGTTTAAGTCAAATGGAAATAATGAGCGTAAAACTTATGATAAATGTTACGATTTAGACGGTGTTGTTTCTGCTATTGGAGTTATAGAAGTTATGCCCGATGGATATGGCTTTTTACGTTCTGCCGATTATAATTATTTAAGTTCGCCAGATGATGTTTATGTATCGCTGTCGCAAATAAAATTATTCGGATTAAAAACTGGTGATACTATTCAAGGTACAGTTAGACCTCCTCGTGAAGGCGAAAAATATTTTCCTTTAATTAAAATTATTGAAATTAATGGACAATTGCCCGAATTAGTTAGAGATAGAAAACCTTTTGACCACTTAATACCTTTATTTCCTGATGAAAAATTTGATTTAGCAAATGGTCCCAGAGCTACAATTTCAACAAGAATTGTTGATATGTTTGCACCAATTGGCAAAGGTCAGCGTGGGTTAATTGTTGCCCAGCCTAAAACCGGTAAAACAATTTTATTACAGGAAATCGCAAATGTAATTGCCTCAAATCATCCCGAAGTATTTCTTATGATACTTTTAGTTGACGAAAGACCTGAAGAAGTTACTGATATGGCAAGAAATGTTAAAGCCGAAGTAATTGCATCAACTTTTGATGAGCCAGCCGAAAAACATGTGAAAATTGCAAACATAGTTCTTGAAAAAGCAAAAAGAATGGTAGAATGTGGGCACGATGTTGTTATTTTACTTGATTCTATAACTCGATTAGCCCGTGCTTATAATACAGTTGCACCTGCTTCGGGTAAAGTTTTAACAGGTGGTGTAGATTCTAATGCCTTACATAAACCTAAACGTTTTTTTGGAGCTGCACGTAACATAGAAGGTGGTGGTTCTTTAACAATAATTTCAACAGCACTTACCGAAACCGGTTCCAAAATGGACGAAGTTATTTTTGAGGAATTTAAAGGCACAGGAAATATGGAGTTGCAGTTAGACCGTAAATTATCTAATAAAAGAATTTTCCCAGCTGTTGATATTTTAGCTTCGAGTACAAGACGCGAAGAACTTTTGCAAGGTAGAGATGTTTTAAATAAAATTTGGGTTTTAAGAAATTACCTTTCAGATATGACACCTGTTGAGGCAATGCAGTTTTTCCGCGACAGGCTTGCTAAAACTAAGACTAACGAAGAGTTTTTAGTTTCGATGAACAGCGAGTAAAAAAGTAATGATTAATTATTAATGATTAATTATTAACGATTAATGACGAACATTAAACATTTACCATTAAACATTAATCGTTAATAACTGATGTTACGCAAAATTGATTTGTTATAAACATTTTATGATGAGCAAAAG
>JAVHRE010000216.1:0-16517 GCA_036171495.1 Bacteroidales bacterium | reverse complement strand
AAAATTCACAATAACAATAATTTCAAAAAAGGGTTTTTAAGGTTCGACTAAATAGATAATTGATTTATATCCGAACAGTAACGATAAAAAACAATATTAGGCGTCAAAGCCGATAGTCATTAAATCTTAAATTATTTACTGTCCTTCATCTTTCTTCTTGTCATCATTAGATTCTTCTGAATCGTTAATTACTTCATTTTCTTTTAATGCACGCATACGTTTCAAAAATTTGTTTTTTACGGTAGGAGCTGCCGGATAATAAGAATATGGCTTTTGACCTTTATCGGCATCAGCTTTTCGCTGGTCGGGTTTAAGTGTTTTAATTACAGAATTAAACTCTTCGTTGCTCGAAACAACTTGCATAACTCCACGTGTATATGAAAAATAATACCATACATTATCGGTAAGTGCAAGGTATATTGAAATAATATCGCCACTACGTTTTTTAATAATTTCCATATAACCGGGAACAATTTTGTTAATATATTCTTTGCCTATTGTTCCAACACCAATAAGAGTATCGGAAACATAAGAACGGGTTGTAGTATTCCAGTTAAGTTTTAAATCGGTAAACATTATTGTATGCTCAAGTTCTTTAGGCATTTTTTTTAATTTACCAAGACTGTATTCCGAAATAAGTTCGTTAGCTTTATCGCGACCAAGAATTTCTGCTAAACCTTTTTCAAAAACTTTTCGCGTCAGGTCAATTGGCTCTAACCCGCTGTATGAGTTCAAATCTTTAGTAAGCATATCCATACATTTATTTTCGATAAAAAAGTCGAGGCTTAAAAGCAAATCTAACGAAATTGAAGATTTTATTAAATCTTCGTTAATATTACCAACTGAGTTTACAGCAACTTGTCCAAAATCAACACCTAAATTAAGTTTACCTTCGCCGTACATATTGCAGGCAGAATGATGTAAACTCAAGTAATTTCCGGGCAAATTAAACTCAACTAATTTTTCTTTATTCGATATTTTATATTTACTGTCTGTTTTGTCGAATGTTAAAAAACCATTCGCACTGGATATTGCTATATCACTGTAATTCTTATGCTTTGTTAAGAATGCAGGATAAATATGAGTAGAATCGTTTGTAATAAAAAATCCATTGTAAATTTTGTTATTGTTAATTTCTTTAAGTGAATCGCCAACAGGAATAAAAATTTCTGTAGGATTGATAGGCGCTTTAAAATTAACCCAGTAACGTTCAAGATTTTGGCACTCATGCGAAATTTTTACAGCTCCATCAAAATTCAAATATTGTTGATTAGCACTTAAAAGAACCTGTCCTGTAAATCCAAAATTAGGACTTAATGTAAATCCTTCGCTAATTCCAATTTTTCCTTTAGCATAAGTTTGATAAGTAGAATCTACACTAACAACATCAAATTTAATTACTTGTTTGTTTTTTGTTTCGTCAATATAATCGTAACTACCCGACGAAGAATAACTTTTACGTCCATAAATATTTGTAGTTGCATCATAAATTGTATGATAACGATTAGTGTTATTTGCAATAATTCGCGAATCTTTTAATGTTTGCATTGCAGCTTGTTTTTCTACTACTACCTTGCCATCACCCGGATAAATAGTAGCATCGGCTACTCTAATAAATTTAACCTCGTTAGCAGAAATAATATACTTACGTAAATTGTATTTTGCCGATGGTGCAATAAAAGTCAGAGAATCTTGTTTCGGATTAATTGAAATAAACTGCGAACCTTTTAATTGAACATCTTCTAATTCGGTAGGGCTTAAATTTTCTTTGTTAGCCGGAACTTTTGATAAAGCATGATTGCTTGCACTTAATTCAAGTTCGTCTTTATCCATGTACCATGTGAACTGGTCCATATAACAAATATACTGATTTTGAGGAAATTCTACAAATGATGCTTCTCCATTTGATTGAAATTCACCTTTTCTTTCTTTAAAATCAATATGTGAGTTTACATTATTAGTTTTGAATGAAAAGTCAGCCATATCAGCAGTTTTTAAATTAAAATTAGATGTGTCGGCATCAACAATATGTTCTTTAAAATTAAACATTTTTGAAGTAAGCTGGGCGGTAGAAAATTCCATTTTTCCCCAACCTGTTAAGCCATTAGGTTCAATTTGTAAAGTCCCTGCAAATGTAGCCTGATTATCGTACATACTAAATGGTTTTGTAGTATTTGACACTAACATTCTGTCGTTATTTGGAAGCCAGTGAACATATATATTTTCGCCTTTAACCGAAGCAAATTCAACTCCTTTAGCTTGTTTTTCAATTTCAAAAGTTTTAGCAGTAGTATTCATAGAATCGGGAAAAAATAAAAAGTCGTTTGATGTTGCTTTAGCAGTTAAAAATTTAAGTTCACCATCGCCACGTAATCCCATATTACTCAAAAATATTTCTTTTTTATAAGTTCCCTTTCCGCCATAAGCCTGAAATCCTTCGGCTGGGGTATTTCTTTTAAATCCTAACGAAAAATCAGGTTGTACGCTAATAGTTTCATCAAATGGTGGAAAAATACCTGCCGAAACAAAATGCCCTTTAAAAAGTAAATTTTTCTTTGTAAGAATACCAATACTGTCAATAGAATATGGATAAATTTGAAAATAAAAGTTATCTCGTTTGTAAACTCCTGTTTGAATTGACGGTTCATCATAAAAAACATAAGAATCTTTTTTGCTATTAAAAACCGGATATTTTGGAAACTTTTTAACTCCCGATTTATTTGTCATATCATCAATTAACAATTCACCTGTTGAATTTTCAATAACGCTTGTTAAATCTTTTTGAGAAGGATTACCGTACTTATCAACTTCATCGGTAACAACCCGCATTTTTATAGTTTTAACATCAGTTAAATTAATTTTAAATTTGTTATAACTAAACGAAAAGTTAGAACCTATAAATAAAAATAAACCAGCTCTAACCTTTCCATCAAAAACAAAATCGCGATTACGTTTAATGGTAATCTCCTGACCATTAGGAAAAATCGAAACATTTTGCGAATCGGAAAGATAAATTTCCTGTACACCTTTCATTTTTAAATTAAAATCAAGAAGGCTTAGTGTGGCATTGTTATCGTTTTCTTCAACTGTAGAAACAAAGCTTATGGCATCGTAATCGCGTTGTCCTACGCTGCATTTTAAATAATTAAATGTTTTTTCCATAACAATAACTTGTCCTGTTTGAATAGAATATGCAATAAAACCTTTAAATGCAAGAGTTAAAAGATATTGTTTTGTTTGAGGCATTGAAGCTCTAATAAAGTCGGCAAATTGAGTATCGGTAAATTTCCTTGAATTTATTTTTTTTGTATAATTTTTTAAATTCTGCAATGGGTTTACCAAGTCCATACCTTGAAGTTCGAGAAACCTATCTCTGCTGAAAAAATCAACCGACTCAAACTTTGCTATTTTGTTTGTTGCTTTTGGAATTGGTTTAAAATTAATTTTTGGTTCGCTAAGCTTCCAAGTAAAATAAGGGAAATCGAGTTCAAGATTATGATATGTATCAAAATATGGGCTTCGCGACATTCCTTCGTCATTTCTTAACAATGATACTTCGTTACGTTGTGCATTATATTTAAACAACAAGCCGGGATGGAATATTGAATCAGTATCGAGTCTGATTGTTATTGCAGAATTTTGTCCAACAATACCTTCATTATTAAAAATAAAAGTTTTTGTAGCAGCAATAAAAAAAAGTGTATCACTTCTATATATTTTTATCATTGCTAAATCGTTTTCAGCTCCTTCGCCTATAAACTTGGCGCCTTTCATTGTAAATCCACCGTCATAATCCATTTTCGGATAAATGTTTTTAATTAAATATCGTTTGGAATAAGAAATAAATTGAGGATAATTTGCATTGGTTGAATCAACATCAGCCATAACTTTTTCGTTCAGTTTACCTAAAATCGGTTCTTTAAAATAACGAGTGTTGATAAAAATAGCCGAATCGGCATCAAATGCTGATTTTGTCATATCAATCTTATAATTTTGCAGATTAGCATAAACTTCAGTTTCTTTATAACCGGCTCTTTCCCAAGTTAATTTTCCTCCTTGTCCTTTCCATATTTTTGTATTTACATTATAAACCCCTTGAGTATTGTAAATTATTGCACTATCTTTTTTCGCAAAACATTTTAAATTAGAACTTTGCACAATTACATTAACATTTTCGCCATCGAAATTAAATTGAAAATCTTTAGTATCGGTTTGCCATTTAGTAGTTTGCGAATGATAAATATTGCCTTTTTTCAATATTCCAATGGAATTATCTAAAAAAAGGTCAATTGCATTTAATGTTATATTTTTTTTCTGGCACATGTAAACAAGTCCTTTTTCCCAATTAGAATAGCTTGTTTTTGAGTGATTTGCAACGCTAAATGCAATTAAACTTTGTAGATATTCTTGAAAATGAGGGAATGCAAGTGCGCGCTTTTTCAATAATTCGTTTGATGTTTGTATAATGTTCTTTTTTTCTGATTCGCTAAAAAATGTACCGTTGAAAGTAAGTGTAAATGCTTCGATTAGCTCTTTACCTTCTTTTTTATCTTTTGTTTCTAAAAGGTCCTTCATATCTGAAAGATAACCTGTAAAATCGCTGCTAAAATTTTTCATTTGCTGTGCAGAAATTTTTTGAGAATTTACAAAGCAACTTAATATAACAATAAAAAAAAGATATTTACGCATAATATAGTTCTAATTTAGTTAATTTATTTTGAAAACCGAATAACTGCCTAATCATTATTATACTTTAAAAGAGTTCAACTATTACAAATGGATACAATGGAAATAAGTTATAAGTAGTGTTTGCAAGAAAACATCAATTTCTGCGTTATGCTCGTCTAAAAAATTAGTCATTTCGCTTAGGCGGAACTCCTAATTTTATTAGCCATCGCAAGCTCCCGAAGCAAGTTCGGGACAGGCTTTGAACTTGAAGTTTTCTTATCAAACACTGAGTTTTCTTTCTAACACTAAGTAAATAGGAAATTTTACACGCCATTTACCTTATATTCATATACTTTTATACCTTTTTTTGTATTCATGAAATGTACAAATTTAACCCGTTTTATGTATAACGCAAAATTGAATTTTAATTATTAACGAAGTTACAAAAACTTATTTATTGCTTCAATAGAATTTTTAAGCCTCTCCTCTCCTATTCCCTTAATAATAACATAAGGTATTTTATTGTTTTCTATTTCTTTAAGATACCATTCGAAAAAATATTCACGATTATTTGGATTTTCCCGAACTATATCATATTCCCATGGCAAATCCGGAAAACATAATAAATATAATGTTCTTGGAGTATTTTTGATAGCTTCGTTGAGCCATTCGGGACAGCTACCATAAACATGTATCAACCAAACTTTTGTTATGATTAAATCGGTGTCAATAAATAAAAAGTCATTTTTTAATGATAATTCTTTTTCAAGCTCAATCTGTTTTTTAGCAATGTGCAAAACATCTTCAATTGTGTATTTCCGATTTAAATTTTCGATATATGTACGTGCATATTCGGGAAGCCATTGTGTATTATAATGCAAAGCAAGGCTTTGACAGAGGATGGTTTTTCCAGTAGATTCGGGACCAATTAGCACTATTTTTTTTTGCATTTAAAACAAAGATAATCAGTTTAATGAAAAAATCGTATAAATTATTTAGTTACTAACCTGCAATTCATTAACTTAATAACTTAATAACTTATTAACTTAATAACAAATAGCCCAATAAATTTTCAAAAAATCAGGTTTTTTATTAGTTCATATAAATATTGGTTCAACAACTTTAGGGCAAGCATTTTTACTATTTCCAAGTTTGAAAAATTGATTTATTGCCAATTTTCCTTTTTCGCCAAGCTCAACACTATATTCATTTACATACAAATTAATATGTTGTTTTGTAATTTCATCTGCGGTTTCCTGTGCATTTTGTTTGATAAACTGTTTTGAAGCTTCCGGAAACCTATTAGCAAACTCCACACTTTTTTTAATTAATTGAGCTATATCATTTTTAATTTGTTGAGGAAGTGAGCGTTTTATTGCTATTCCACCTAACGGCAAGGGCAAATGAGTTTCGCTTTCCCACATTTCGCCTAAATCGGCAATTTTTAATAGTCCTCTTTTTTTATATGTAAAACGCGTTTCGTGAATAACCAAACCTGCATCTACTTCACCAGAAAGAACAACTTCTTCGATATCAGAAAATAAATATTCGTGAATATTTTTTTTGTCGGGCTGCCAAAAAATATTTAAAAGCATTGCTGCGGTGGTATTTGCTCCTGGAATTGCGATTTTAATTTGCGAAACTTCATCGGGATAAATTTTTCTTTTACTAATTAAAATGGGACCATTTGCGAAGCCAAGTGCAGCACCAGAAGATAAAATCTGATAATTATCCGACACATAAGAAAAAGCATTAAAGCTCAGTTTTGTAATATCTAAATTTTGCTCAAATGCACCTTTATTAAGTTTTTCGACATCAGCCATTTGAACATCAAACGAATATCCTTTTAAATCAATTCGTTTATTTACAATTGCGTCAAAAATATAGGTGTCGTTTGGGCAGGGGGAAAAACCAAGGCTTAATAACATAAATAAAAAATATTAATTCAAAATTAATAAAAACAAGAATATTTTAAATTGAATTCAAATATTTTGATAATAAATTTGATTTAGTTAAATGATATGTTGGTAACTTAATATAATTTCTGGCAACTTTATACTGAGTTTTTCTAACAGTACTAAGTATATTTATTATATCTTCATTTACATTTAATATTCTTATTGTTATATCATCCTGAACATGTCTTCTTTCTTCATAATAAACATAAAATTGGTCTGCAAAAGACCTTGACATAAACTCCACATTCGAAAAGTCCAATACAACTATTTTATATGAACTTGAAGTTATTAAGTCAGTTAATTTTAAAGCAGATTCACGAGTATTTAAAATTCTTCCTATTTTATCAGCTACTTTTATTTCTAAAGTGTTTTTCATTTTACAAATATAGTTTTTTATACTTATTTATTGCGGTTTTTTATTCTGTGAAATTGTAATATTTAAATTGAGGACCAAAAAGTATTGGAATACGAATTGCAATATAACATCCTTTATAATAATATTTTTTGGTTAATTTTATTATTTCTTGTTTATCTTTATTTTGATTAAAAAAAGCATTCCCCGACATCATAAAAAGCTTTCCGTTTAAACCTTGCACCAACATTTTTCTTGAAGTTGAAATACCAAAACCTCTACTTTCTGAAGGATCTTTAGTTGATTTGCCAAAAACAGCATAATTTAAGGATTCTTCATCATTTTTAGGGTGGTGCTTATCGGCATCCAAATATGATTTCAAAAATCCTTTTCCTGAATCGGCAATACATAAATCAATATAATTATTTTGTGGATAAAATCGCGATATTAAAATTCCAAATTTTGAATCTGAATGGTCAATTATATTTTGTGTAAATTCAGCAATTATAAATTGTACAGCTTCTAAATAATCTCCTTTAAGCTTTAATTGTTTTTTCAATATTAAATTGATTTCTGAAAATAATTTTTCTAACATGTTATTATTTTTTTCAGTAATTAATGCTGGAAATTTTATTATTGGAATAAAAGTATTTTCACGATATGCCTTTAATCTTTCTACTAATTCTTCATTTTTATACTTTTCATAATCCAAGCCATTTGGAAAAAAAATATTATTTATGTAATTAATTGCATCCTCTTTACTTTCAGGTAAAATATATTCAATTTTTTTACCTTCCTCTTTTTTAGCATTAACATAGCAAAATATACCTCCAATAAGTAAAGGGCTCGTATTCATAAAATCCCTTAAATCAATAACAATAGTTCCTGTTAACGAATTAACTTGAGAAATAAAATTCAAAAAATAAGCTAAAGGTTAACCAAAATTATCTGAAGTCAATTTAGGAATTTTTAAAACTTTTTGTTTCATCTATTGGTTGTTAATTATTGTCAAAGTTAAAAAATATAATAACAAATTATTAAAATTCAACAAGCTTAAAAGTTTATATTTTATTATTCTGTACTTTGTTAATAATCTTTGGCAACTCTAAATTCAAATTTGTTAATGCTAATTCGATATTCCATTTTTTTTTATTCCGCGGTTCAACCATATTAGAAACTGCTCTTATTTCGGCAAACGGAATTTTATTTAATAAACAAACATAAAAAACAGCAGCACCTTCCATAGATTCTACGTCAGGGTTAAAGTTTTTTTTCATTTTATTAATTAAAATATCGCTCCCTGTAACAGTATTTACAGTTGTTCCGTTTGCTAATGGTAAATTAAAAATGCCAGCCCATTTACAAACAAGTTTTTTTAATCGTAATTTCTCATCAAATTCTTTAAATGGAATAAATTTTCCATCATCATCAATGCCAAAATCACCAAAATTTTCAGTTTTGACACTAACAACTGTACCAATAGGCATTTTTGTATTATAACTGCCACAAACACCTATATTTAACACAAAATCGGGTTTAGTTTTTAAAATTTGCTTTGTTAAAATATATGTAGTGTTAACCATTCCCATTCCTGTTGTAATAATCTCATAATCAATAGTTTTATCAATATATTCTTTAATTTTAATTATATTTTCTAACTCTTGCTGAGAAGCTGTAACAAAAAGAATTTTCATGCTCAAAATTTTGAATAAAGTTAAATATTTATGATTATTTTGCAGAAAAATTTTTAAAATATGACTGAGTTAGAATTTGACCCTACCGAAAAAGAAGGATTTTCAAAAATTGAATTATACAATGCCGAGACTACTAATTCATTATCAGAACATTACAAATGGATTTTAGGTTTAATTGGAGAAAATCCTGAAAGAGAAGGATTATTAAAAACTCCTGAAAGAGTTGCAAAATCTTTACAATTTTTAACTCATGGTTATCATTTAGACCCAGTTGAAATATTAAATTCCGCGAAATTTAAAGAAGATTACCGTCAAATGGTTTTAGTTAAAAATATTGAAATTTTCTCGATGTGCGAACATCACATGATTCCATTTTTTGGCAAAGCTCATGTTGCATATATTCCAAATGGTTATCTTACAGGATTAAGTAAAATAGCCCGTGTTGTTGATGCTTTTGCACGACGACTACAAGTTCAGGAAAGATTAACTTCGCAAATTAAAGATTGCATTCAGCAAACACTTAATCCACTTGGAGTTGGTGTAGTTATTGAAGCTCAACACATGTGCATGATGATGCGAGGTATTCAAAAACAAAATAGTGTTACAACAACAAGCGATTTTTCGGGAGCATTTTTAAAAGAACCAACCCGCTCAGAATTTATTCATTTAATTGGCGAAAAGTTGCATTAATAAATTTAAGGGAACTTCTAATAATTTAAAAAAAATAAGGACAAAGCTTGCCCCGCTTTATTGATTGTAAACAGTGGGCACGGTTTTAAACCATGCCACTGTTTGCTAAATTCAAAAAAATGTTCCGCATAAGCGGGATTAGAAGTTCCCTTAATTAAATTGTTTCTCAATTTTATCAATCTCAGCACTTAACAAATTGTCAATTTTTTTTATATTTAAAGGTGAATATTCTGAAATCCGATTTATTGCTTCATTTAAGTCGAATTTATTTTGGGTTACACAAAAAAATATTTTCATTTTCGAATAATATTCTGCTAAATATTCCTGTTCGGTTTGATTTGGTGTTGGAACTAAAATAGCTGTACGTTTTAATGCAATTAAATCCATAATTGTTGAATAACCCGAACGGCTTACAATAACTTTAGAATTTTCAATTGCATTCAGAATTTCGCTTGTACTTAAATGAGATACTATTTTTAATTTACCGATTTCTTTTGAAACACTTGCTTCAATTGGTTTTCCAGTTATGAGCAAGCAATTTTTATTAAGTTTTTGTAACTGGTTAATTAAAATATTTTCAAATAATGTTCGATGTGGCTCTGGACCACTAATAATTGCTATAACTTCATATTTATTATTTTCTGTGTTTAATGTTAATTCTTTATTAGTAAATCTTGATAAAAGTCCGACATACGACACGTTGTTAATAACACTATACTTATGAGATAATTCACCAGCTAAATAAGGCTGATTTTCATAATCGGGGAGCCAGCATTTATCATATTTATTTATAAAATATTGATTAATTTTAAAAACAAATTGCTCTAAATTTTTCCAATTTTCAGGCATTTTAATAAATAATTGATGAGTAATAAAAATAGAATAAACATTTTTATTCCATAACCCGTAACGATTATCGGAAATAACTACATCAATTTTTTGTTCTTTAATTATTTTTTTTAATTGAATGTGTTCTTTAAAAATTCCCCATAACAATATCGGAATTCGTAATAAAAAATAAAAAACAAATGAACCATTTTTAGGATAAGAGACATTTAAACCTTCAAAATAAATGAATTTTAATTTGGAGAATTCTGTTCTTATAAGTTCTATTGGGTTTTTGCTGCCAGCAACAATAACATTATGCCCACGATTTAAGAACTCATTAATAATCGGAATATCGCGGCTGGCATGACCTAAGCCCCAATTTAGCGGGCAAACTAATATGTTTAATTTTTTTTTCAAAAATCAAAATGCAGTCTGAACATTTATATTGTTAGCTTTTAATTTATTAGCAATCAAATTTAACTCATCGGGTAAAACTTTAACAAGATTTTTTGCAGGTGGTTCACGGTCTATTGAGTAAATCATAACATTAACAGGATTTAATGGTTTTACAATTTTTAACCACTCATTTAACTCATATTCAGTAGTATTATCAAACTTTTGTCCATTAATTTCGCCACGCAAAAACATAGTTTGAACAATAATATTATTTTTAAAATTATTCAAATTTGAAATGTATTTTTTAAAATCAAACTTATGCGGTGGGTTGTTTATTATTCTAAATGTTTTTTCAATTGCAGAATCAAGTTTTAAAATTGGTAAATCAATTTTTTTTAAAGCTTCTAAAATTTTAGTTTTTCCAAGCATAGTTGCATTGCTTAAAACTGCAATTTTTTTATCGGGAAAATATTTGTTGCGAAGTAAAATCACATCATCTATAATCTTATAAAATTCAGGATGTAATGTAGGTTCACCATTTCCTGCAAAAGTAATAACATCAATAGGTTCGTTGTTTTTTTTAATTTCTTTTAAGCGTGATTCTAATTCAAAAAAAACATCTTTTCTTGAATTAAATTTTGATAGAATAATATTTTCGGGATTCCAACCACATTCGCAATAAATGCAGTTAAAACTACATATTTTTGAATTTGTTGCTAATAAATTTATTCCCAGCGAATAACCTAATCTTCGGCTACAAACTGGACCAAAAATAATATCATGAAATAAGATTGACATTTTTATTATTTAATGGCGGTAAATATAATAAAAGTTAAAAGTTCAAAATGATAAAAGTTAATTGTTTCACGTTTTTTGTTTGAGGTTGAAAGTTCAGCGTTCGGTGTTCAGATTTCAATGGTCATTGTTTGGGTCTTGGAATTTAGGTTTTGGAGTTTAGATCTTGGAATTTAGGTCTTGGAATTTGGAATTTGGGACTTGGAGTTCGGAGTGATGCAGGTTTAATATTTAATTATTTTTTTAACAACAACTGGCTCGCCTTGTACTTGTATTTTAAGTATATATACTCCTGCTGACAAATTGCTTAACGGTAAAATGTATTTATCTAATCCTTGTGAAACAATACTTTGGCTTAAAATTGTTTTTCCATCAATATTTTCAATATTAATTAATAATGGAACTGATTTTTTTATTGAGATATTTATAATAACATTATCTGAAGTAGGATTTGGATAAACTGCAATATTATTAATTATTTCAAAATAATTATTTTCGGAAACATGACTGTAAATATTTGAGGTAGCAATATAAAGATTAGTATTTAAAGTAGTTAATGCAGTTGTTGTAAAATCAATATTTGCAGGAATAGTAAATAGTCCGGCTTTTTGCGGAGCCACTTTGTAAATATTTATTGGCAAATTTTTAAAAGTAAAATTTCCATTACTGTCTGTAACAGCAAATCTAACAGGTTCATCTTCTGCATTTAACAACAGTACTGGGACATTTGGAGCAATTTCTAAATTAATATTGTTATGTGAAACATTATTATTAAACCAATTGTTATAATATATATTATATTCAAACGAATTGGCATCAAGTATTTTTATTGTACCAGAAATAGTATCTGGACCATAAAAAATATCAGTATTGCAATTTAGATGAATGTTTTGGTTATATAATGAACTACCCGAAACATTTAATACAGAAGCATTTTGCCAATTTGTACTGTTTTCTATTCCAAAATAGGTTGGCAAATAAGTTGGATAATAATTTATGTCTAAATTAAAATTTGGTATCGCATAAACAATATAGTTTCCGGCATAAACTTGTCCAAACTCGTAATGCCCATTATTTACTAAACAATATCTTTTAGCTTTATAGTTATTGTCTTTATCAATCAATAAAACAACTCCTAACGGTGCCAAGGCTGAACCGGCATATACATTTCCCGAAATCGAAAAATATGAATTTGTTGTTTGTCCAACTTTCACGGTATCGCAAAAAGTATTTTCACAACTATCGGCAGTAATTATTGTAAGGCATGCAATGTAAATGCCATGTTGATTATATTGATGTTTCGGATTTTGCAAATTCGAAAAAGAACCATCACCAAAATCCCAGTGCCAATTTATTACTCTGTTTGAATCTATGGTTTTTGTAATAAATTTAATATTTTGTGCGGTAGCAGAAAACTCATAACTAAAACTAACATCGCAATATTTAGGCTGTGCAGAACCTAAAAAAGGAGCAATAATTGCAATAATGAAAATAATGTTTTTCATATTGTTGTTAATTTAGTTTGTACTTTATTCCTAATTTAATACCAATACTCTTAAAACGCTCATCAACAATATAATTTTTATTATATACAGATGTTAAATTAAACCTATAAATTGGTGATGCAATTATAGATACGCGTTTTGAAACATCATAAGCAACTTCGATGCCAGCGATACCTGATAATAATAATTTGCGATTTGTTTTTGCATCAACTTCAACTGTACCATATTCTGAATAAGGTGATGGCAAAGAGCCTAATGAATTAGTTAATATTCCAGCAATTATACCGGCTCTTAAAGTTAAATTTATTTTTCCTTGACTAAATGTGTAACCTGCAATAAATGGTATTTCTATATATGAATATGAATTAAATGTCCTTTTATGGTCGGTTGTTTTAATAATGCTTAATTGATGTTTTAACACCGTGTCAGTTGTTGCAACAAATTCTGAATCATGAATTGTTATGTAAACGCAATGTCCTGTTAATAATAAAGTATCTAAATTCAATATTGAAATATCGAAATAATTGTAATACCCGCCATGATTAATTTGAGTAACTAAAATTGAATCTCTTCTAAAACTTAAATACTGATAGTTTGGTTTATCTGCTAACTTACTATAAAATATCCCTGTTTGAAAAGAGAAATTCAGATGTTTCGCTTCAACTAAAATTCCACCAGTAAGAGTTTTAACATTAATTGATTTTCCATCAATATTTTTATAAAAATTTGAAAACTCGGGTTTGCTAACAAGATATGTTGAAGAGTTAAAAACAGGCATCAAATAACCTTCAATTGACCAATACCATTTTTTCGGATTATATTCATTTATAGGTCTATTTATAAAAGCAGAATCGTTATTATATTTATTATCAAACATAATTGATTGTTTAACCATAAATGGCAATAATGAATAATCGCGGGCAGGAATTTCGTTATTTGTTATTTCATTATTATCAATAATCGGTTCTAAAGCAACTTTACTATGCTTATTATTTGTTTTGTTTTGATATACAAACACATTGGTTTTATTCAAATTACTAACTATAAGACTATTTTCATCACTAATATTCTTATTATCATTTTTTTGTTCTTTATTTTCAATAAAATTACTAATAGGACGCGCAGAATTATTATTATAAACATTACCTATTAATAATGAATCAGAATTGTTTTCGATAATATTTGAGTCATTTTTGACATTTAACAATTTATTATTTGTTTTGTTATTTAAACTTGTAAACAAAAGAGAAGTTGCAATAATTAAAGAACTGAAATAATAAATGTTAAAAGTTTTTGGTGAAAAAACCATAAATCCTTTAAACCATAATTTAAAAGCAATTATTCGCCATACATTGCTTGCTGGTTGTATAGTATAGCTGTAAAATAAATTTTGAATGTCGGAATACCATAAATTAGACTTAACACCTTTCCAAACATTACTATTTGGCTTAATGTTAAGGTTATTTAAGTTTTCCTTAAAAAAATTCTCAAAATTTTTATTTCCATTCATTGTTCAAAAAGTTCATTGTTCAAAAAAGTTTTATATTCATTGTTATTATTGTTATTATTGTTTCATTGTTATTTAACCATTTAGCAGCTTATCGGTTTAGCAATGAAGCAATTTATCAATTTAACAATTCCATTGTTTTTCTTTTTTTCAATGTATTTCTATTTATTTCAATGTATTTTATTTTATTGTTTTATACTTGACGTTCTATTAATTTTTCTTTTTTTAAAGATTCTAATTTAGCTCTTAAAAGTTTTTTAGCTCTTGAGTATTGCGATTTAGATGTAGTTACATCAACTCCCATCATATCGGCAATTTCTTTATGTTGAAAACCTTCAATTGCATACATATTAAAAACCATTCTATAACCGGGCGGAAGGTCTTGTATAACTTTTAATAATTCTTCTAATGAGTATTCTTCTTCGGCTAAATTAAATTCAACATCACTTTCATTAATATCATCAATAGATTGCTTGTAATAATGTTTTAAATTCTGCCTGTAATTTGTTATAGCAGTATTAATTATAATACGTTTCATCCAGCCCTCAAAAGAACCTAATCCTGAATATTGGCTAATTCTACCAAAAATCTTTAAAAACCCATCTTGCAAAACATCTTCAGCTTCCTGCCTGTCTTTAGCATACCTCATGCACATACCAAGAAACTTAGAAGCATACGTATCATAAAGCAACTTCTGAGTGTGTCGGCTATTTTTAATGCAACCTTCAATAATTTGCTCCTCGCTGAACATTTTACATTCTTTTTGATAGACTATACAACCATTTTAATGGTTGCATTGTCTTAATAATAAATACAAATTTACAATTAATAATTAATGTTAGATAGAAAAAAATTAAAAATCACATTTGTTACCAATTGTTAAATTGTTTGATTAGTTTGTGGTTTGTGGTTAAACCAAAAAACACGAAGCTATAAACCCGAAACTATTTATGTGTTTTCTTGCAGACACTAAAAATATATGTTCTAAACATTTATTGTTTTTATAAAAACTTTTATATATTTACATAAAATTTTAATTATGCGATACATTGCATTTTTGATAATGGTTTTTTCAGCCATTAAAATATACGGGCAACCCGGATTTATCGAAAATAAAGGTCAATGGGATTCTAAAGTATTATATAAAACTGACATTCCAAGTGGTACTTTATATTTAGAAAAAGATGGCTTAACTTATAATTTTATTGACGAAAAAGACGTTCAACATTCTCAAGCACATCATGGTGAAAAAAATAATATAGATAACAATGGTATAGTACACCTTCATTGCTATAAAGTAAAATTTGGAAATACCTCACTCGAAAGTATTAAACCAATTGATGTTTATAGCGATTACACTAATTATTTTATTGGAAATGATTCAAAAAAATGGGCATCTAAAGTTCTAAAATACAACGCTGTGCATTACAAAAATCTTTATAAGAATATTGACTTCCAAATGTATTTTAATAAAGCTCAAAATCTACAATACGATTTTTTAGTTCAGCCTGGCGGAAACACAGATGACATAAGACTTACTTATGAAGGACAAGATGGTTTATATGTTGATTCTGATGGTTCGTTAATTGTAAAAACAAGTATAAATAAAGTTACAGAATTAAAACCTTTTGCTTATCAGGAAATTAATGGCGAACAAATAAAAATTATTTGTAAATTCCTTATACGCGACGGGAATGTTGCATTTCAATTTCCAACTGATTATAATCATGATTACCAATTAACTATTGACCCAACCCTTGTATTTTCAACTTATTCCGGCTCAACAACAGATAATTGGGGTTTTACTGCAACATTTGATGATGCGAGTAATGTTTTTTCAGGAGGAATAGCATTTTCAGCAGGCGGTTATCCGGTTTCGGTTGGAGCATATCAGGTAAACTATGCCGGCGGAGAATATGCTTATGGGAATTATTATGGCTGTGATATTGCAATTATTAAATATGACTCAACCGGAACACAAAGACTTTGGGCAACATATCTTGGCGGAACTATGAGCGAAGAACTTCCACACAGTCTTGTATGTGACAGAAATAATAATTTAATTATAATGGGAACCACTGGTTCTGCTGACTTTCCAACATCAGTAAATGCTTATGATAATAC
>JAVHRE010000215.1:0-3526 GCA_036171495.1 Bacteroidales bacterium | reverse complement strand
GCTTTTGAATGGCGTTTTGAATTTCCCGAAGTGCTTAATAATAATGGAGACTTTGAAGGGTTTGATTTGATTATTGGAAACCCGCCATACATTAAAGAATATGAAAACCGAAATGCTTTTAATGGTTTAAGAGATAAAGAATGTTATCAAGGCAAAATGGATATTTGGTATTTGTTTGGCGATTTGGGCTTAAAACTTTTAAAACCAAATTACAACCTGTGTTACATTGCTACAAACAATTGGGTAACAAACGCAGGGGCTTCTAATTTTAGAAATATTGTAATTAAAAACAGCAAAATAATTAATCTTACCGACTTTGGAGCATATATGATTTTTGAAAATGCTTCTATTCAAACAATGATTATGCTTTTTAAAAATAACAGCAAAACCAACAATTATACTTTTGATTATAGAAGATTGCAAGGCGAAAAACTTTTACAAGAAAATGTATTGAATTTACTTAATGGAATTGAAACCATAAAATCAGTTCTGCTTTCTCCAACAATTTGCAAAGAAATTTTAATTGATAAACCACTTACTTTCAATACAGATGAAAATTCAGGATTACTTAATAAAATTAAAGCGAAACAAAATTTTCATTTAAGAGAAAAAGCAGACAAGAAGCTAAATATTAAATCAGAGATTGCAAACGGCATTCATCACCATCACGATATTGTAAACAAAGACCGAAAGGAAATATTAAAAAATAAGTTTGAAGTAGGAACTGGAATATTTGTTTTAAGTCACGAAGAATTAAAAGAATTAAAACTATCGGAAAAAGAATTAGAATTAATTAAACCACAGTATTCCTCAAAACAAATTTCAAAATATTATACAAATTCTGAAAACGAGGATTGGGTTATATATACCAAATCTGACATTAACAAACCCGACAAAAACACAAAAAAAATTCCTTTAGATAATTACCCGAAAATCAAACAACATTTAGACAAATTCAAAAGTGTAATTACATCTGATTTTGCACCTTATGGACTTCATAGGGCAAGAGAACAATACTTTTTTGAAGGAGAGAAAATCGCTGTTTTAAGAAAATGTTCTAAAGAACCGGTTTTTTCATTTTCTGATTTTGAATGTTATTTACCTGCTGCATTTTACATAATTCAGAGCGATAGAATAAATCTAAAATATTTAACTGGCTTACTCAATTCAAAACTCATTGCTTTTTGGCTTCGCAAAAAAGGTAAAATGCAGGGCAACGCTTATCAGTTAGACAAAGAACCATTACTCGAAATTCCTATTTATAAACCATCAGACATCGAAGCCAATAAAATTGCTGCTTTGGTTGACAAAATAATTGTTCAAAAACAACAAGGCATAGATAGCATTGAGAACGAAAAAAGAATAGATAAATTAGTTTATAAACTTTATGAATTAACTGATGCTGAAATTAATATAATCGAAAATTCTTAATTGCTTTTACTCCAATACTTTATCAACCAACTCACTTTCAAAGTCTAAGAATACTGGTTTTAATGAACTTTCGCCGTTGGTGCCATAATTTACAAAAAATACCATTATTATATTTCGTTCGGGGAAATAAAATAAATCGGCACTATAGCCAAGGTCACGTCCTGTATGCCCAATACCATAAGCCGATTTTGTAGTAAATTTTTTAATCATACTTAAACCGCAAAAAAAGTCATCGTCTTCTTGCACAAATGTTTGCATTTGAGCGAGCGATGCCTGCGAAAGTATTGTTTTGTCAATCAATAAAGCTTTTATAAATTTGTGTAAATCAAAAACATTTGAATAAATGCCGCCATAACCATTACCACTTCCGGTAATTAAGTTCGACACATTAACTATTTCGCCGTTGTTATGCAAATCGAAATAACCTTGTGCGGCAGTTGAGGGAATATCTTCTCTTCCCTGATAATATGTATCATTCATGCCCAAAGGGTTTATAATCTTTTCGCGAAGCAATTTATCGTGTTTTTCGCCGGTAGCTTTTTCGATGCACATTGACAATAATAGTGTGTTAGTGCTCGAATAATGAGCTGGATACGGGTTGTTTAATTCGTAAGCTTTTTGATTATAAACATAATTCAATAATTCCATTTGAGTCCAGCGTTTATTCGGATTGTTTAATACTGCCAGATAAAATCCCGATGAAGTAATTACATCAAATATTCCTGTTGTATGGCTCATCAATTGTTTAATTGTTCTGCCATCAGAGCCATCAATTTTATCTAAAATGCTTTGAGCTATATATTTTGAAATCTGGTCGTTAATATTTATTTTCCCTTCTTCTTGAAGCTTAAATAACAATGTGCCTACAAGCAATTTGGTTATGCTTGCAGCTTTTGAAATATGGCAAGGTGTAAATTTTACACCATTTTTAATATCGGCATAACCGCCTGCTCCAACCCAAGTACCATTTGAGTCGGAAACCAAAACCGAAATGCCGGGTAATCCTTTTTTTACATACTTGTCAATAACATTTTTAAATATTAAATTTTTAGGATGATTGCTGCTCGAATCGGCAAAACTGCAATCTAATTGTTTAGTAGCTTTAATATCTTTTTTACAGCTATAATTGTAAAGCGTTACAAAAAGCAATAAAATGTAAAAGAATTTATTTTTCATCTTTTTTTGATTTTACTGGTATTGAAATTCCTATAAATAAAGAGTTTACCGGAAGCATTGGCACATATCCAACTACAAATTGTCCTTGAATAAAAGTTTTGAATGCAAAAAACAATCTTTTACCTTGAGGTTCATCTTTTTTTAAACTATAACTACCGTTAATTTCAAAGTTAATCAAATATTGTGAGCGACCTTTAATTGATGGTTTTTTCTCATATACTCCATCAGAATTTAATATAAAAACATCGCTTCCTTCAAATGATAGCGCATAACCGGCACCTAATCCTGCTCCAAGGTTAAAACGACGACTTATTTTTCTTGAATACAATATTGAAGGATATATTCTAATTAAAGTTTGAACAAAACGATGGTAAAAGAATCCAAAATTTGCTTGTGCTTCTATTGAATTATTTTCGCTTTTATTAAGTTTCCAGTTTTTATAACAATCTAATCCCGGATGAAACTGGCTGTAAAATAATTGTTGATAACCTAATACAGGATAAGATGTTACATTGTTTGATATTGACGCACCTATTCTTGAATTTTGAGCAAGTGTAGTTTTTAAAAACAAAATCAAGATAAATAATATTAAAGTTGTAAGTTTCATCTGTTTATGTTTTAGTAATTAGTTCATATTTAGTTGTTTAAAATCATACTGCAAACGGGCATAAAGATTTGACAACTTTTTAAAAGTTGTCAAATCTATTAATGTTGAATGCAAATATAATCATTCCCTTGTATGTCCAAATTTTTGAGCGTGAATGTTTCATTTTATAATTTCGGATTTGTGATTTTTGATTTCACTTTTAACTTCTTATTGTTCTGTTTTTTAAATCAAATATCACAAATTAAAGGGGACCTCTAATCCAGGAGTGGTCGGAAGATTTTTCTTCCGACCATTTTTGTTTTTATTAACATT